>CADBQV010000188.1 GCA_902796895.1 uncultured Erysipelotrichaceae bacterium
AATTCTTTTTGTTATTTAGGTTATGATGTAAGAAAAACATTTATGCATCATATTAAAGAAATGTTAAATAAATAAATTCATAAGATATAGCAAATTATGTTTAAAATGCTATATCTTTTTTCTTTATATGTATTTAATTTAATTTGTAAGCGTTTTAATGAAAAAATATAGGATAAATCACCTATTAATATAGAATTTATGTTAAAGTTATGTTAAAATAATATATAATATTATTATATATTTGGAGGTATTTTATGAAGGATTATAAATTACATGTACCAGAAGGATTTAAAGATACTTTTGGAAAAGAAATGTTAATTAAAAATGAAATTGAAAATAGAGTTCTTAAGACTTTTGATTCTTATGGCTTTATTAATGTTAAGTCACCACTTTTAGAATATGTTGACTTATATTCAGAAAATGGTATTCAAAAGCCAGATTTATATAATTTAATTAACAAGCAAGGAGAAGTATTAGCATTATCTAACGATATGACTAAATCAATTGCTAGATTTGTAGCAACAAGCCATAACAATTCACGTATTCAAAAATATTGTTATATTTCAGATACATTAAGATATCCTACAATGTATCAAGGAAAGAATCATCAATTCTTACAAGCAGGTATTGAACTTATTGGTAAGAGTAATGAATTTAATGATGTTGAAGCTATTTTTTTAGCATATAAGACTTTAAAAAATTGTGGTGTTAATAATTTTACAATTCATTTAGGATCTAGTGACTTTTTACATACACTATTTAATGATTTTAAAATTAGTGATGCATTACAAAATAAAATAATTGATTCTATCGATTCAAAAGATTATGTAACACTTAAAGAATTATTAAAAGAAGAAATTGATGAAGAAAAAACTAATTTCATCGTTGATTTAATGCTAAAGGGTGGTCATGTAAGATACATTGAATCATTAATGCTTGCACTTAAGGATTATGATTCTTATATGTCATTAATGTATTTAAAAAATGTATTTACAATGCTTAAAGAATTAAATGTAGATAATATCATATTTGATTTTTCAGTTTATTCATATGCAAAATATTATACAGGTATCGTATTTTCAATTTATGTAGATGATATTAAAAAGTCTGTAGTATCAGGTGGAAGATGCGATAATTTATTAAAAACATTTGGCTTAGATAAACCAGATGTAGGATTTGGTATGGATATTGATGCTATCACTACATATTGTATGCAAAATGATATTATCAAATTTGAACAAGAAAAATATTTATCACAATCAGATAATGCATCATTTATAAAAGCAATGAAAAATAATGATCAAATAAGAGATGAAGGCATTATTGTTGTAGATAGTCACTTAGATACACTTGAAGAAGCCCTAGCTTATGCAAAAGAAGCAGGATTTAAAAAGGTATTAGATTATAAAGATAACAAAGTGAGAATTTTGGAGGTTAAATAATGTTAACATTCGCGCTTTCTAAAGGAAGATTAGCAGACAAAATATTTGAAATGCTAAAACAATTAAATCTTTGCGATATTAATATTTCATCAGATGATAGAAGATTAGTTATTACTAATGGTAATTATACTTTCTTTTTAGCTAAGCCATCTGATGTACCTACATTCGTTGAAGCAGGTGTTGCTGATTTAGGTGTTGTAGGTAAAGATACAATATTAGAAGAAAAAAGAGATATAGCAGAAGTATTAGATTTAGGATTTGGCAAATGTAAAATTTGTGTTTGTACTAAAAATGAAGATACAGAAAAATATAAAAATATTTTGAATTTAAGAGTGGCTACTAAATATCCTAATATAGCTAAAAACTATTTTGATTCAGTCCATCAAAACTGTACTATTATAAAATTAAATGGTTCTGTTGAACTTGCACCAATTGTTGGACTATCAGATGTAATAGTTGATATAGTCGAAAGCGGAAGAACATTAAAAGAAAATGGCTTAGCTCCTGCCACAACAATTAGTGATTTATCAGCAAGACTTGTTGTTAATAATGCGTCTTTAAAGACAAAATATGAAGAAATCTATAATGTAATTAAAGGATTTGAATCATTAGTTAAATAAGGAGTTAATCATGATTGAAATAATAAAAGATAAAAAAGACATTGACCAATTTTTTGAAACACTTAAAAAAAGAGGCAGTGTAAATAGTGGTAATTTTAGTGATATTGTTAAAGACATCGTAAAAAATGTTGAATTAAATGG
>CADBQV010000189.1 GCA_902796895.1 uncultured Erysipelotrichaceae bacterium
GATAAGCAAGCAACAGTCTTAAAGGCTGAAGCACAAGCAGAAGCTATCTTAAAGGTTAAGCAAGCAGAAGCTGAAGGTATTAGATTAATTAGAGAAGCAGAGGCTGAAGGTTTAAAATCTTTAAAGGATGCAGATGTATCTAATGAAGTATTAACATTAAGAGGATATGAAGCATTAAAGGATTTAGCTAACGGTAGCGCTACAAAGATTATTGTACCAAGTGAATTACAAAATGTAATGACTTTAGCTACTACAGTTAAAGAAGCATTTAACCCTACTTCATTAAAGGAAGTTAACAAAAAGTAGCAAATGAGCCCAAATTTATTGGGCTCTAATTTTTTCTAAAAAATAGTTGAATAATAATTATTAGTATGTTAAAATAAACAAGCGATATAAATAAATGGTCCGTTAGTAAATCGGTTATTACACTAGACTGTCACTCTGGAAGGACGAGTTCGACTCTCGTACGGACCGCCATTTATGCGTTCATAGATCAATTGGATAGATCGTTTGACTACGGATCAAAAGGTTGGGGGTTCGAGTCCTCCTGGACGCGCCAGTTTGAATTAATGCACTAGCACTTATGTGTTAGTGTTTTTTTGTTATTCTTTACATCAAGTATTCAATATATTATAATTAAATTAGATACAACAATTACTTAAATTAATTATAATATGGTATTAAATGATGCACACTGAAAAAGGAGATAAAGGTAGAACAAGAAGAAATAATCCTAAGAAGCTTAAGTAGATTTGGTTATTAGGCTTGTTTGAGATAGATGAGAGTGATTATGAAGAAGAATACTGATATTTATGGTGAAATATGCGAAATATTTTATTACAATATGGATTATTTTGATGTTGGAATTGTTTTATCACATAATGATAATAAAATAAGTTATATAGATTTTAATATTTATGGTGAATATAACGGTTATGTATATCAAGGACATAAAGCAATAGAAGAAATATGCTATGATGATAGATATGTAAGATTTATGAAGAAAGTAATTAACAAAGAATCAATTCCAAAACTAAATATAAGTTCTAAAGAAGAATTTATAAATTATGCAATAAAAAACAATAAAGTTTTATCAATATTTTATGCTAAAAAAGGTACAGTGGATCTTGATTATTTAAGAATAAAAGTAATAGATTTTAAAGAAGATTATTTATTTTATCAAAGATATAATAATTATGCCAAATTGTATAAACCGATTCGTAAGACAAAGTTGAATCAAATTTTAACGATTATGGTTGATACTAAATATGGTAGATTAATTGAAAAAACTAGAAATGAATAATAGTAATTAGATAAAATTAAAAAAAATATAAATACTTATTTAATTGGGTGCAAAAATGAATATGAGAAATGAAAATTTAACTGATAAATTGTGTAAAATACAGTATTATAATGGTGATGATACTATAGCAATAATCATATCAAATAATGAAAAACAAATAACATATATACAGTTCAATATTTTTGGGGAATATGATGGCATTATATTGGAAGAAACTGAAGAAGTTGAAAATATTATTTATGATGATGAATGCATAAAATTTATGAAAAAAATAATTGATAAGAAATCCTTACCCAATTTTGTTTTTTTGAAGAAAGAAGATTTTATAGTTTATGCAATACATAATAATAGAGTTTTAGGTATAAAAACTAATAAACAAAAAGACAATGATACGAATGACATAAAAATTATTGGATATGATGATATTTATGTGGAATATCAAATATATGAAAGATGGGCACAACTCTATAAACGTGTTCGTAGAGTGAAAATTTCTGATATCATTTTTATGCAAATAGATTCAAAATACACAAAACTTATTGAAAAAACAAGAGAAGAATAGTGATATTATAGCGAAGATTGCCTAAATAATTTAGTAATTTAGTGATCCTGATGGAAATGTGGCTTGAATTATTATAGGAGCCATAATAGGAGCATTAGTTTGTTTTGGAGCTGCCACTTATATTGATTATAAAGATGGTAAACCATTGAAAGGTCAGCCTGCTTTATCACCTAAAGCAAGAAGAGCTGTTAAAAACTTATTGGAAAAATAATAGAGTCATTGACGTAAATTTAGGAGTTTTACTTATGGATAATTTATTTGAAAAGATATTTTTATACGATTATCATGATACAAGTATAAATCAAATAATA
>CADBQV010000190.1 GCA_902796895.1 uncultured Erysipelotrichaceae bacterium
AATGCCAGGGTGTAGTGATGAAGATATTACATTACTTGAAGAAAAACTTAAAAACTTAAGACCAGTAACTAAAATGATTGAAGATGGTTATAACGCTGAAGATATAATAAATGAAATTACAAATGGCGATTATGAAATACTTGAAACTAAAGAATTATTTTATGAATGTAATTGTAATAAAGATAGATTCTATAGAGGTCTTAAAACTTTAGGTAAAGATCAATTACTTGAAATTAAAAAAAATGGTAAATGTGAAATTACATGTAATTTCTGTAATACTAAATATACATTTAGTGAATCAGAAATTGATAATATGATTAAGGAGTTAGAAAATGAACAATAAGAGATTGGTTTTAAATATTTTAAATGGATATTGTTTAGTATCAATATATATATCTCTTTATATATACATATTCACTTATGCAGCATGCAATGTTTATCTTAGTGCAGCATATGAGCCATTTTTACTTGTATTATTAATTATTTTAAGTATACTTACTATATTTATCTCATTATTAACTATATTTGATTTTGTAAGTGATAAGAAAACAATATTTAAAAATATATTACTAATTATATCTTTATTAATCACATTATCATATTTTATAGCAACTATAATTTATATGTTTATGGCATTATCTAAATTTAATTCACACACGCAAACAGCATATTTAACATTCACAAGCTTATTTGCAACATCTGCAATACCAGCATTGTATATTGTTATAAATAAATTAGTATTATTTATTAAAAATAAGAATATAGAATAAACTTAATAATATTTAAAAAGGCACTATAAATAAAAGGATACAAATTTCATTTTTTGTATCCTTTATTTAGTATTAAAATAATCTCTTATTATATTATTAAATTTATTTTCTATTATATCTTTTTTAAATGCTTCAAATACTTTTTTAGTAACAATTGAATCAGTTAGGGCATCATGTAATTGATCTGATTCAAATTCATAATATATTCCATATAATTTAAATAAGCCTGGATCATTTTTTAATTCATAATAAGATTTGATTAATTGACATAAATTAACAAATCTTGTTTTTCTAGATAATGATGGTACTACATTTATTTCATATGAATTATTTAATACGATTTGATCGTTTTTACCATATGTAATAATTACAGGATTATAGTTAGATAATATTTGATTGAATTCATTATAGAAAGTATCATAAGGAATTGCTTTTGTTTTGAATTCTTCATTTGTTATCTTTAAGAAGTCTGTTGCACGATCAGATAATGTTTTAGAATATTTAGGCATTATATAATTAGAATATTTATATAATACATTAAATTCTTTATCACATACCTCTAAACCTGCTTGTACTATTTCTGTTTTATAATCTTTACCTTTAAAATTAAAGCTTGGCATAGTCATTTCTAAATCTAAAAACATTGTATTATCTAGGCTATCTAAAAATAAAGATAGAGATTTAGAAATTAGATTTTTATCATAATAAACGATTTTATCAAATATGCCAGGTGCTTCAATTTTAAAAATATAATCAATTTTATAAGCAAGGTACTGTCCTTTTCTTATTAAATTATTTTCTTTATATTCAATATCTATCCAATTATCTTGATATAAATATTTTTTAAAGGTAGACATTTGACCATTTTGGAAATAAAAGAATTTTATATGCTTATATGATTTAATTCCGATTATTTTATGATTTAATTCAATCATATGAATCATTCCTCTAATTCTCAAATTATCTACCTCCTTTTTTTTATTTTTTTATAGATATAGACATACCATCACCTATATCATATATAGATGTATCATATTTATCATTTTCTAGTAAGAATTTATGAAAATCATTTAATTTTCTTACTAAGCCTCTTACACTTCTTGATAGATTTGATGTGTCAGTACTTTCTACTAAGCCATGAAATAGCATGTTATCACAAACTATAACACCACATTCATTTAAAAGTGGCTCATAAAGATTAAAAAATTTAGTATATTGTGCTTTTGCTGCATCAATAAATATTAAATCAAATTTTACATCCTTTACATCATCAAATGCTAAAAGGGCATC
>CADBQV010000191.1 GCA_902796895.1 uncultured Erysipelotrichaceae bacterium
AAGCTGATGAACAGACATTACATATTCTCTACCACAGCTTGTAAGGCTATTATGCGATAAGCTATTAGCCCATAGTAATGTTGCTCTTGCTTCATAATCGTTTGGATTAAGCATTACTATTTTTCCTGCTTCGATTACTGATTTCATAAGTCCAATTGAAATTCTATCTGTAAGTGGTGTATCGTTTCCTTCTGAAATGAATCTTTCTAAAGTGTGCATGATGATATCTGTGATACCACATGCAGTTTGATATTTACTTACAGTAAATGTTAATTCAGGATTTAAAATTGAAAATAGTGGTCTATTTAAGTCTGTAACAAAGCCTCTTTTTTCGTTTGTCGTATCGTTTGTTATAACACATGAATTTGACATATCAGAGCCTGATGCAGCCATTGTTAAAATAGTACCAAATGGGATTCTATCTTGAGATGTTTTTTCTTTGATTTGAAATAACCAAGGAGAAAAATCAACCTTAGATCCTAAGGCAATTGATTTAGATGAATCTAAAACTGATCCACCACCAACTGCTAAAATAAAATCAACATTTTCTTTTTTAACTAGCTTTATTCCTTCTAAGACTAAAGATAGCTTTGGATTAGCTGATACACCGCCAAGTTCAACATGGCTTATACCCTCTTCATCAAGCTTCTTTATGATTACATCATATAGTCCGCTTTTTTTAATGGAATTTTTGCCATAATGAATTAATACTTTTTTAAAGCCATACTCCTTTATAATTTTTCCGATTTTTAATTCTTCACCTTTACCAAAAAAGATTTTTGTAGGTGTGTAATATGTGAAATTTTTCATCTATTTAAGTTCTCCTAAAAATGATTTTCCAATTACTGGAGCTTCAACATCAAAATTTTCAGCTACTGTAGCACCAATATCTGCGAATGTATTACGTAATCCCAAAGAACCACCTCTGGTGGTCTTTGAAAAGGCAATTACAGGCACATATTCTCTAGTGTGATCTGTACCCTTCCAAGTTGGGTCGTTTCCGTGGTCAGCAGTTATTATAACTAGGTCATCTTCTTTTAAATAATTTGTTAGCTCGTCTAGTTTACTATCAAATGCCTCCAAAGCTTCCTTATATCCCTTACTATCTCTTCTATGTCCATATAGGGCATCAAAATCTACAAGGTTTACAAAGCATAAGCCATTAAACATTTTTTTAGCTAAATCAATTGTTATATCCATACCATTATTATTAGATTCACTCTTATAAGCTTCTGTTATACCTGAATTATTAAAAATATCTTTTATCTTACCAACAGATATGACATCATAGCCTTTATCCATTAAGCTATTTAAAACAGTCTTTCCTGTAGGAGATAAGGCATAATCATGTCTATTTGGTGTTCTTTTAAATTCATCCTTTGATTCACCTACAAATGGTCTTGCTATTATTCTTCCTACCATATATTTAGGATCCATACAAATTTCTCTTGTGATTTTACAAACTCGATATAATTCATCTAAGCCAAAATATTTTTCATGTTATGCAATTTGTAATACTGAATCACTTGATGTATATACAATCATCTTACCTGTTTTAATATGCTCTTCACCAAGCTCTTTTAAAATTTCAGTTCCACTTGCGGCATAATTACCAATTATTCCATGTCCTGTTTTTTCTTCTATTAAATCTATTAATTCTTTTGGAAATCCTGTATCAGTAAAAGTCTTAAAAGGTACTTCAGTTTTAATACCCATAAATTCCCAGTGTCCTGTTAAAGTATCCTTACCATTTGATAATTCATCCATCTTACCATAATAGCCTATATCACTTTTAACCTTTTTAACACCTAAAATATCAGTTAAATTACCATAGCCAAGCTTTTCTAAAGTCTTTAAAGTTATACCATTTTCTTTTTGTGCTATATGTGCTATTGTATTAGCTCCATCATCACCATATAAATAGCTTTTTGGGGCAGTACCACATCCTACACTATCACATACAATTAAAAATATACGTTTATATTTCATATTATCATTCCTCCTTTTTTGCTAATGGGTGTGTATTATCATACACTCTTTTTAATTTTGATTTATCAATATGAGTGTAAATTTGTGTTGTTGATATATCTTCATGTCCTAATAATTCTTGTACAATTCTTAAATCGACTCCACCTTCTAAAAGGTGTGTTGCAAAGCTATGTCTAATTGTATGAGGTGAAATCTCTTTTTCGATACCATTTTCTAAAGCGAGCTTTTTAATATATTTAAAGAATGCCTGTCTTGACATTTTTTCACCCTTATAATTTAAAAAGATTAAATTAGTTGGCTTAGTTTGTAATTTATCTCTTCCTTTTTCAAAATATTTTTTTAAGGCTATTTGAGCCATATCACCTAGTGGTACTATTCTTTCTTTATTACCCTTTCCGATTATTCTTATATATTTTTCAGTCATATGAACATCACTAGATTTTAAATCTAATAATTCTGAAATTCTAAGTCCTGATGAATACATTACCTCCATCATTGCTTTATTTCTTAAATCTAGTGGGGTTAAATCAGGTATTGATCTTAGCATTTTATTTATTTCATCTTCAGTTAAGACTGTAGGTAATGATTTTTCTAATTTGGGATTATCTAAATATTGTGATACATCTTTTTTAACATAATCTTCACTTAATAAATATTTATGAAAATCTTTAATTGCTATTATCTTTCTTGAAATAGTATTTTTAGCTAATTCTTTTCTTTTAAGAGATTGGATATATTTTAATATATCCTCTCTTTCAATATCAGAAACATCCTCTATCTTTAAATATTTATTTAAAAAGTTTTGATATTGTAATAAATCAGTCATATATGCATCTATAGTATTTTTAGATAATCTTAAATCCTCTAAATGATATTTAAAATCACTTATTTCATAAAAAATAATATCATTATCTTTACTTTTCTTTTTCAAATTAATCACCTACAAATTCCATAAAAACTAAATTAGATAAAAATAATTTATCCTTTTTAATTCTTATATAATCATTATCTATTTCAATTAAATCTTTTTTAATTAATTTTTGAAAATTAAAATCATTAAATATATCTGAATTAAATAATTCTTTATATCTATTAATGCTTACGCCATTTACTTTTCTTAATCCTAGCATTAAATATTCTTTTTTTCTTTCATCTAA
>CADBQV010000192.1 GCA_902796895.1 uncultured Erysipelotrichaceae bacterium
ATTAATTTAATCATTACTTCTGTATCAGTTTCACTATAGAAAGAATAACCATGTCGTAATAATTTTTCTTTTAATTCTTGATAATTCTCTATAATACCATTATGTACACCAATAATATTATAGTCATCAGAATAATGTGGATGCGCATTAGTTTCAGTTGCTGCACCATGAGTTGACCAACGGCTATGACCAACACCTGAATGACCTAAAATATTCATATTTTCAATTTTATCAATAAGGTTTATAATCTTACCTTCAGCCTTAACTACAACTGCATCATCATTATGATTTCTTACAGCAATACCTGCTGAATCATAACCACGATATTCTAGTTTTTGAAGTCCATGTAACAATATAGGAGTTGCGTCATCTTCTCCCACGTAACCGACGATACCACACATAATATAGTACCTCCTAAAAATTAATGTAAAACATATTTTTAAATATGTAAAAATTACCCCCCCCCACAAAATGGGGTAAGGGGGGGATTAATTTAAAAATTCAGGAATTGTTTCAAATAATTTTTGATATTGATCTTTATATTTCTTTTTTATATATTTCTTAGAATAACTAAAATCTATATTTCTTTTTTCATTATGACAATCTGATGAAATAAAATCTATTAATTTATTTTTAAGTAAATATTTTAATTTCTTTTTAAATAATTTCTTTTCAAAGCTTTTTGAATTTATTTGAATTAAAGCTCCGTTTTTCTTTATTTCATCATAATCTTTATTCTTTAAGTATGGATATCTTTCTATGTGTGCAACAATAGGAATATATCCATTTATTTTTATATCATATATAATACTTGAAATATCAGTTTCAATCATTGTTGAAAATTCAACTAAAATATAATTTGAATTATTTAGTGTTAATAATTTATTATCCTTTAAATCTTTTATCATTTTAGGATAATAATATATTTCTGAACCTAAATATAAATCAACATTTAAATCTTTTATTTCTTCTTTAAAAGATTTAAATTTATTTATTAATTCTTCATTTCTTTTTAATTCCTCATTTTGATGAGGAGTTAATAAGATTTTTTTTACCCCGTTTTGTAATTCTTCAGTTATTAAATATCTAGATGTATCTAAATCTTTAGAACCATCATCAACACCATATAAAATATGAGTGTGAATATCAACCATTATTTTGCATCACCATAGTTTTGGTAATAATAGTAATAATAACCGCCTCTATCTTCCATCTTAGCTTTTGTGATGTTTAAGCCAATGATGTTTGCTTTTGAATCAATTAATTGTTCAATTGCAGCTTTGATTTCTTTTTTCTTTGCTTGATTCATTGCTACATTGAATACTACACCATCAACAAGTGATGAAATGATTGAAGCATCATTACATGCCATTAGAGGTGGAGTATCGATTGCAACATAATCATATTCCTTCTTTAAATCTTCTAATAATTCTTTTAATTTAGCAGATTCAAGTAATGAAATTGGGTTACTTACATTCTTACCAACTGTAATAATATCTACATTCTTATCTGAATGCTTGATTAATTCTTCTTTAGTAATTGAATCATCTAGATAATCTACAATACCATTTTCTCTTGATACACCAAATGTTTTGTGAACTCTTGGTTTTCTTAAATCTAGATCTACTATAATTACTTTCTTTTCATTATTTGCAAGTGTAAATGCAAAATTTGAACAAGTTGTAGTTTTTAATTCATCCATCATTGTAGATGTAAACATAACTGTTTTAAATGGATTATCTACATTTGCAAATTTGATATTTGATATTAATCTATTATATGGTTCAAAATTTCTGATTGATGGTTCAACTAATGATTCATCAGATTTTTCCTTTGATTTATCATCTACTAAAGTATTTAATATAGGATAACCAAGTGTTTTAACTTCATCAAGTGCAACAAATTTAGTTGATGCAAATTCTTTAATAAATACAACAACTAAAGCTAAAACTAAACCACCAAGTATTGATACAATAATATATAAAGTCTTATTTGGTGCTGCATAAGCTCCAATTTGTGCTTTATCTACTTGTGCTATATATCCTTTAGCATAGAATAGTGCTGTAGTGTTGTCTGTTGTTGTTTCACTAGCTTCACTAATTAATTTTTCTGCAATTTCATTTGCTAAGTCTCTTGTTAATTCTTTATTAGTAGATGTAACTGTAATATTAATTAAGAA
>CADBQV010000193.1 GCA_902796895.1 uncultured Erysipelotrichaceae bacterium
CTATTAGCATTTTTTAAATCAAATATTAATTGTGCTAAATCCTCAATTGAGTAAATATCATGATGAGGTGGTGGTAATATTAATGATACACCTGGAGTTGAGTGTCTTGCCTTAGCAATCCAAGGAAAGACCTTAGCTCCTGGAAGCTGTCCACCCTCACCTGGCTTAGCACCCTGTGCCATTTTTATTTGAATTTCAATTGCGTTAGTTAAATATTCAATAGTAACTCCAAATCTTCCTGATGCAACTTGCTTAATGGCACTACATTTAGAATCACCATTTTCAAGTAAATTATATCTTTCTCTTTCTTCTCCACCCTCACCTGTATTAGATTTAGCATGCAATCTATTCATGGCTATTGCCATACATTCATGGGCTTCTTTAGAAATTGAACCATATGACATAGCACCAGTTTTAAATCTTTTTACAATTGAATCAACAGATTCAACATCATCAAGTGAAATAGGATTATTATATTTTAAATTAAATGTATTTCTAATATTAATAACCTTTTTATCAATTAATTTAGTAAATTCCTTATATTCATCATAGCTTCCCTTTTGACATGCATATTGTAAATGCATAATGGCAAGTGGATCATATATATGCTCAATTTTATTTTTTCTAAATCCATGAGAACCAACTGATTCTAATGTATCATTTTTATTTTCAAATGCGTTATTATATACTTTTATAGTATTTTTTTCGATTTCATCTATTCCAATACCTCCAATAGGAGATGGAGTATTTGTGAAATATTTAGATACTAAATCATCATTTAAGCCAATAATTTCAAATATTTGTGCACCATTATATGACTGGATTGTAGAGATACCCATTTTAGCCATTATTTTTAAAATTGAATGCATTACGCCACTTATATAATTATCAATTGATTTTTCTAATTCTTGATTAATATATCCTCTTTTTGTATATAATTCGATTGTTTCATATACTAAATATGGATAAATCGCATTAACACCAAAACCAATTAATGTAGCATAGTGATGAACATCTCTTGGCTCTGCTGATTCTAATACTAATGAAACATGTGTTCTTCTTGATGTTTTAGTTAAATGCTGGTGAATAGCACTTGATACTAAAAGTGAAGGTATAGCTAGACCCTTTTGATTTCTATCAGATAATATGATAATTGAAGCACCTGAATCAATTTTTAAATCACATTCATTAAAAATTCTATTTAATGCATCTTCCATTTTTTCATTTTTATAATCATAACAAATAGAAACTATTTCAGTTTTAATACCAAATTTATATGCATTTTTAATTTTATAAAATTCTTCTTTTTTTAATAAAGGCTGTTTAATTTTTATTCTAAAGGCATTATCTTCTGTAGGATTCAATAAGTTTCCTTCACATCCTAGATAATTTGTTGTAGACATTACTATTTCTTCTCTTATCGAATCAATAGGAGGGTTAGTAACCTGGGCAAATCTTTGTTTAAAGAATTGAAATAAATTAAATTCCTTATTCATTAATACCGCAAGAGGAATATCGTTACCCATTGATACAACCTTTTCACTACCATTTGTAGCAAATGGAATAATTGATTCCATTAAATCATCATATGTATAACCATTTATTCTTTCTAATAATGATATATCATATGATGCATCTACTTCTTTTTCATTTTTTAAATTATCTAAATTTATGATTTTTTCATTCCATTTTTTATATGGATATTTTAATGAATATTCCTTTTTAATTTCATCATTTGATATTATTTTTCCTTTAGATGTATCAACTAATAATATCTTTCCTGGTTCTAATCTTTTTTTCATTACTATATTTTCTTCATCAATTGGTAAAGATCCAGTTTCTGAAAATAAAATTAAATAATCATCCTTAGTAATGTAATATCTAGATGGTCTAAGTCCATTTCTATCTAGTGAAGCTCCAACCTTTATACCATCTGAAAAGATGATAGATGCAGGTCCATCCCATGGTTCTTGGAATGTTGAATGGAATTCATAAAATGCTTTTAAATCAGGATCCATATCACTATTTTTCTCCCATGGCTCAGGTATCATCATCATGATAGTTTCTTCTAAGCTTTTGCCATTTAAATACATAAATTCTAAGAAATTATCAAACATAGCTGAATCACTTGATTCCTTAGGAATAATAGGTAATAATTTATTCAAATCATCTTTATAATATTCTGATTTAAATAAACCTTCTCTAGCTCTTAACATATTTACATTGCCACGAATAGTGTTAATTTCACCATTATGACATAAAAATCTATTAGGATGAGCTCTATCCCATGATGGGAATGTATTAGTTGAAAATCTAGAATGCACTAATGCGATAGCACTTTCTACTTTTGTATCTAATAAATCTAAGAAGAAATTTCTAACTTGTGTTGATACAAGCATTCCTTTATATACAATTGTTCTTGAAGAAAATGAACAGAAATATAATCTAGAATTATTATTAATTGCCATTTTTTCTATTACTCTTCTTGCAAGATATAATTTTCTTTCAAATGGAAGTCCTCTTAAAACATCATCAGGTCTTTTAACAAATACTTGAACGATATAAGGCATTGCATCTAGGGCAGTTTTTCCAATATCTGTAATATCTACAGGTACCTTTCTATAGCCTAATATCTCAAGTCCTTCATTTTTTAATCCTGTATTGATTAATTCTATTTCTTCATTTCTTAATATTTCATTTTCTGATAAGAATAACTGACCAACTGCGTAATCAAATTCTTCAGGTAAATCAAATCCTAAAATTTCATTTTTAAAGAATTTATGAGGTATTTGAAATAAAATACCTGCACCATCACCTGAATTATCTTCAGCTCCAGTACCGCCTCTATGCTCTAGATGAATTAATATATCTAGGGCATTTTTAATTGTCTTATGAGTCTTAATACCTTTAATCTGAGCTATCGCACCAATACCACATGCATCATGCTCATAGCTTGGATCATATAAGCCTTCTTTATTTGGATATTCTTGCATCTAAATCACCTTACTTTTTACTTTTAATTGCTGCCTCAATAAAATCTCTAAAAAGGGGATGAGGTCTTTGAGGTCTTGATAGAAATTCAGGATGAAATTGACATCCTATAAACCATGGATGGCCTTTAAGCTCAACAATTTCAACTAAATTTCTTTTTATATTTACACCTGTAATAATTAAATCCTTATTAAATATTTCTAAGAAATTATTATTAAATTCATATCTATGTCTATGTCTTTCTTTAATATCATTTAACTTGTATGCTTTAAAAGTTTTAGAATCTTTATTTTCAATATGACAATCATATAAGCCTAATCTTAGTGTTCCACCAATATTAATTCCATCATATTGGTCATCTAAATAATCAATTACATTATGCTTTGTTGATTTATCAAATTCACCGGAATTAGCATCACTATATCCTATTACATTTCTTGCATATTCTATACATATTAATTGCATTCCAAGGCATATTCCAAATAAAGGAATATTGTTGATTCTTGCATATTTTATAGCTAAAATCATGCCATCAATTCCTCTATCTCCAAAGCCACCAGGAACAATAATACCATCTAAATTCTTAAGCTTTTCAGCTACATTTAATTCATCAATTAAGCTTGAATCAATATAATCAATAATTATTTTTTTATAAAAATAATATCCTGCTGCCTTTAGTGCTTCACTAACTGATAAATATGCATCATGCAAGCTTACATATTTTCCTACTAATCCAATTTTTATTTCACCATTTAGATTTTCAATTCTATCTATTAGGTTATACCATTCACTCATATCTGCCACTTTGGCATCTATTTTAAAATGATTTAAAATAATATCGTCTATTTTTTGTTCATGTAAGCTTTTTGCGACATTATAAATAATCTTTTGATCTAATGCTTCTATTACATTTTCTTTATCTACATCACAAAATAAAGCTATTTTTTCTTTATGTGAATCAGATAGAGGAACTTCTGTTCTTAAAATTATAATATCTGGTTGAATACCTATTTTTCTTAATTCCATTACTGAATGCTGTGTTGGTTTTGTTTTTACTTCATCTGCTGCCTTTAGGTATGGAACTAAAGTGTTATGAATATATAATGTATTTTCAAAACCGAAATCACGTCTTGCTTGTCTTATAGCCTCTAAAAATGGAAGGGATTCAATATCACCTACAGTACCACCAATTTCAGTTATTACAATATCAGCATTTGATTCAAGTGCTGCTTTTTTTAATTTTTCCTTTATTTCATTTGTAATATGAGGAATCACTTGAACAGTATGTCCATCATAAAGTCCTTTTCTTTCCTTAGATATTACATTTGAATAAATCTTACCTGTTGTTATATTTGAATTTTTTGATAAGCTTTCATCAATAAATCTTTCATAGTGTCCTAAATCTAAGTCTGTTTCAGCACCATCATCAGTGACAAATACCTCACCATGCTGATATGGTGACATGGTACCTGGGTCCATATTTATATATGGATCAAATTTTTGCATGAAAATTTTAAGTCCTCTATTTTTTAAGATTCTACCAATAGATGATGCAGCTATACCTTTACCAAGGCTTGATACAACACCACCTGTTACGAATATAAATTTTGTTTTATTTTCATTCATAATTACACCTATAATACCATCTTTAATCTTTCTATTGCTTCTAATGTTTTTTCACGTGTATTAAATGATGTTATTCTAAAATATCCTTCACCAAATGTACCAAAGCCAGCACCAGGAGTACCTACAACATTTGCTTTATCAAGTAGATAATCAAAAAATTCCCATGATGTCATATTATTAGGACATTTAAACCAAATATATGGTGAATTTTTACCACCAGTATAATAAATCTTTTTTTCATCAAATAATTTCGCTAATAATCTAGCATTTTCTTTATAATAATTAATATTATCAATACACTCTAAAATGCCATCTTCACTTAATGCAGCCTCTGCAGCTCTTTGAACTGGATAAGATACTCCGTTAAATTTAGTTGCTTGACGTCTTTTCCAAAGCTTATTAATACTATGATCATAACTTACAAGCTCAAGTGGAATGATTGTAAA
>CADBQV010000194.1 GCA_902796895.1 uncultured Erysipelotrichaceae bacterium
AATATAGCATTTAGTGATAATATTTGGTATGGATATTTACCAATTATTGCAAATTTAGAATATTCAATTATCATAATAATTCCATTTGTTATTCATTTGAGTGATTTAAAAGCCGAATTCATTATTAAAGTAAGCTTATTAATAAGTGGTATATTATGGGGTATGTATGGATTTTTCATTCAATTATATCCAATAATGATTTTTAATGGAATAAATGTTTTATTATGTACTATAGCTATAATAAGAATTACAGTGACAGTAATAAAGAGACGAAAAATGGAAGAAAATGAAGAAAAATGAGTTTAGTTAGTATTAACTAAATTCTTTTTTTAATATTAGTCATTTTTGTTGAAAAATATTATAAAATATTTTATAATATATACAGTTGATTACATTATACAAGGAGGAATAAATATGCCATTAGTAAATGCAAAAGATATGATGCAAAAGGCAATGGAGGGACATTATGCAGTAGGTGCCTTCAATATCAATAACTTAGAATGGACTAAAGCTATTCTACAAACTGCACAAGAATTAAAATCACCAGTAATGCTTGGTGTTTCTGAGGGAGCAAACAAGTATATGACTGGTTATAATGTTGTTGCTGATATGGTAAAAGCAATGATTAAGTCATTAAATATTACAGTACCAGTAGCACTACACCTAGATCATGGTACATATGAGGGAGCTCAAAAAGCATTACTTGCTGGTTATTCATCAGTTATGTTTGATGGTTCTCATTATCCACTAGAAGAAAATTTAGCAAAGACACGTGATATAGTTGCAAAAGCACACTTCTTAGGAGCTACAGTTGAAGCTGAAGTTGGTACAATTGGTGGCGAAGAAGATGGTGTTATTGGAAAAGGTGAAGTAGCTGATCCAGAAGAATGCTATACATTAAAAGAAACAGGAATCGATATGCTTGCAGCAGGTATTGGTAATATCCATGGTAAATATCCTGCAAATTGGCAAGGTCTTGATTTCGATGCACTTAAAGCAATTAAAGCAAAGGTTGGAGATATTCCACTAGTATTACATGGTGGTACTGGTATTCCTGAGGATATGATTAAAAAAGCAATTTCTTTAGGTGTTTGTAAAATTAACGTTAACACAGAATGTCAATTATATTTCCAAGAAGCAACTAGAAAATATATTGAAGCAGGTAAGGATTTAGAAGGTAAAGGCTTTGACCCTCGTAAATTACTTGCTCCAGGTACAGAAGCTATTAAAGAAATCGTTAGAATCAAAATGGAAATGTTTGGTTCTGTAGGAAAAGCTGAATAAGGATTTTATATGGGTCGAGAAATCGTCCCATATAATTTTATTTATGGAAAAAATATTGTATATAAATTCTTGTATTAGAGAGAATTCAAGAACAAATTATTTAGCTAAATATTTATTGAGTAAGCTTAAAGGGGATATAACTGAATTAGTATTAGATAATACAATAAAGCCACTAGATTTGAAAAGCTTAGAAAGAAGAGATTATCTTTTAGCTAATAAAGAATATAATGCGAAAGAATTTGATTTAGCTAATATGTTTAAATCATATGATGTAATAGTTATTGCATCACCATATTATGATTTGTCATTTTCTGCACTTTTAAAAAATTATTTTGAAAATATTAATTGTGTTGGCTTAACTTTCGGTTATAATGATAAAGGAATGCCTTATTCTATGTCTAAAGCTAAAAAACTATATTATGTGACTACAGCTGGTGGTTATATAATAAATGATGATTTTGGATTTGGCTATATTAAAGCATTAGCTAATACATTTTATGAAATCAAAGATATTAAATATATTAAAGCAGAAGGTCTTGATATAGTTGGTGCTGATGTATTAGATATTTTGAATAAAGCAAAAGAAAAAATAGATATGATGGAGGAAAAACAATGAGAATTGCATTAATTAATGAAAATTCACAAGCAGCAAAAAATGAAATAATTTACAACACATTAAATAAGGTAGCATCTAAATATGGACATAAAGTAGATAATTATGGTATGTTAAATGCAGAAGATAAGCCACTTACATATGTACAAAATGGCTTACTTGCAGCTATATTAATTAATTCTGGTGCTGCAGATTTTGTTGTAACAGGATGTGGAACAGGAGCTGGTGCAATGCTAGCTTTAAATTCATTCCCAAATATGTTATGTGGTTTAGTTGTAGAACCATCTGATGCATACTTATTTGGTCAAATCAATGATGGTAACGCAATATCTATGCCATATGCTAAAGGCTTTGGATGGGGTGCAGAATTAAACCTAGAAAATGTTTATGAAAACTTATTTAAAGCACCATTTGGTGGTGGATATCCAAAGGAAAGAGTAGTACCTGAACAAAGAAATAAAAAGATATTAGATTCAGTAAAAAAGATTACTCATAGAAGCATGATCGATATTTTAAATGATATTGATAAGGACTTCTTAATGGAGACTATTGATAGAGATACTTTCAAAAAATATTTCTTTGAAAATGCTAAAGATGAAGCAATAATTGCATTCATTAAAAAAGCTTTAAATATGTAATTTTAATGAAATTTGCCTCGATTTATTTCGAGGTTTTTTTTATTTTTAATATTCATTTTTATATAAAAATGACGATAAATTTTATAATTTATATTGCTTTTTTTGAAAACTTGCAATATAATAGTAAAATGCCTATTGTGGCTACTGTTTGCCCAAAAAAGGCTTATTTTAAAGACAATAACTGTAAGTTATTATTACAGTTTATATATATTTGTGGTCATCCCATAAAAAGGTAAAAACACCCTTTTAGCAACTGCTATAAAGTCATAACGACAGTTTTAAAAAAATAGAAAGGGCTTGTATTAAGACAATACAAAAGGTGATTCATTTATGAGTTACAAGAATGTCGAATTCGGTAAAAAGTCAGTAAGACGTAGTTATTCTAAGATTCATACTGATGTACAATTACCAGGATTAATCGAGATTCAAACAAAATCATTTGATTGGTTTGTAGAGACAGGATTGCAAGAAGTATTTCAAGACATTTCTCCTATCGAGTCTTTCAATGGAAATTTAAAGCTATCTTTCTTAGATTATCATTTTGAAGATTCTAAGTTTGATATTGTTCAATCAAAATTAAGAAGATTGAATTATGCTCGTCCATTAAAGGTAACTGTAAGACTTGAAAAATATCAAGATGGAGAATTATCATCTGTTGCAGATGAAACACTATTTATGGGTGACATTCCTTATATGACACCTGTTGGTACATTTATTATCAATGGTGCTGAACGTGTAATTATTTCACAAATTATTCGTTCATCTGGTGTTTATTACGATAAGGAAATCGATAAGAAGACAGGTAACATTAAATTTAATGGTACTGTAATGCCTACTCGTGGTGCTTGGTTAGAATATGAAGAAGGCTCTAAAAATATTTGGTATGGTAAGATTGACCGTTCAAAGAAGATTTTACTTACTACAGTTTTAAAAGCTTATGGCTTCAAATCTAACGATCAAATCGTAGAATTCTTTGGTGAAAGTGAACATTTAAAAGAAACAATCGCTAAGGATACTCCAAGAGAAGACGAATTAAAGGATAGCTTATTTGACGAAAGCCAACAAGCTGCAGTTGATACATATGCTAAATTACGTCAAGATGAAAAGGTTCCACCTGAGGCAGCTAGAGAATGGATTTCTGATAGATTATTCACAGATGCTAAATATGACCTACAAGAGGTTGGTCGTTATAAATATAACATCAAGCTTGATGTATTAAACAGAGTATTTGGTCATAAGTTGACAAGAGACGTTATTGCAAATGACGACATTGTTGATGAAGAAACTGGAGAAATCTTATATTCAGCTGGTGAAGTAATCGCAGAAGCTGGTTCTGTAATTGATGCAGAATTAAGAGCAAAACTTGATAAAGCAAGAAGTGCATTTAGCGAAGTTGTTGATTTAGGCAACGCTATGTGTGACGATCCAATTGTTGAAGTATTATATGTTGAAGTTGGTAACGATGAAAGCAAGAAAGAAGTTAAAGTTATTGGTAACTATAGCAAAGAGAATGCATTACACGTTACAATGTCAGATATTTTAGCTTCAGTTGGTTATTATATGAATTTATATGATGGTATCGGTGCAATTGATGATATCGACCATCTAGGAAATAGACGTTTAAGATTAATTGGTGAATTATTAAAGAATCAATTTAGAATTGGTATGGCTAAATTAAAGAAGAATATTGAAGATAGAATGTCTACAGTAGAATTCGATAAGGCTAAGCCAACTACATTAATTAACATTAAGCCTTTAACTTCATCATTAAAGGAATTCTTTGGTTCAAGCCAATTATCACAATTCATGGATCAAATTAACCCACTTGCTGAAATTACACAAAAGCGTCGTAT
>CADBQV010000195.1 GCA_902796895.1 uncultured Erysipelotrichaceae bacterium
ACTAAAACACTTGTAGGCTTTGCAACACCAATTGCATATGATAATTGAATTTGGCATTTTTTACATAATCCAGCTGCAACAACATTTTTAGCAATATATCTTGCCATATATGATGCAGATCTATCAACCTTAGATGGATCCTTACCACTAAATGCTCCACCACCATGGCATGCTGCACCACCATAAGTATCAACGATGATTTTTCTTCCTGTTAAGCCTGAATCTCCTGCAGGTCCACCGATAACAAATCTTCCTGTTGGATTACATAAGAATTTAGTTTCATTATCAACTAAATTTGAAGGTATAATTTTATCTACAACTTCTCTTTTAATATCTTCTTTTATTTTTTCTAAAGATACTTCAGGAGAGTGCTGTGCACTAATTAATATTGTATCAAT
Source organism: uncultured Erysipelotrichaceae bacterium (assembly GCA_902796895.1). Taxonomy (GTDB): domain Bacteria; phylum Bacillota_I; class Bacilli_A; order Acholeplasmatales; family Anaeroplasmataceae; genus Anaeroplasma. The sequence goes on from CADBQV010000195.1 coordinate 399, forward strand.
TCTTTTAATTTGATTATTATCATCATATTCAACAGTAACTTGAGTCTTGCCATCTGGTCTTAAGTAAGGTAGTGTACCATTCTTTCTAACGTCTGTTAATCTTTTAGCAAGCTTATGAGCAAGCATTAATGACATTGGCATATATTCTTTTGTCTCATCAGTTGCATAACCAAACATTATACCTTGGTCACCGGCACCTTGTTCATGATCTTTTGTCTCATCTACGCCTAGTGCGATATCTTCACTTTGGCTATTTATAGCACAAAGTACTGCTAAATTATCAGCATCAAAGCCATATTTACCTCTAACATAGCCTATTTCAGTTACAGTATCTCTAACTATTTTTTGGACATCAACATAATGGTTTGTAGATATTTCACCAAATACCATTACCATTCCTGTTGCACAAATTGTTTCGCATGCTACACGTCCATTAGGATCATTTTTTAAAATGTCATCTAATATAGCATCACTTATTTGATCAGCAATCTTATCAGGATGACCTTCAGTTACTGATTCTGATGTAAAAAATCTTCTCATATTATTCTAACTCCTTTTTAATAGCTTTTGCTAATTGATCAGCACAGCTTGTATTTCTTACTCCACATGTATTACCTAAAAGAATTTCAACAACCTTATTTGCATCCATTCCTTCAACAAGTTTTCCTATTGCTTTTAAATTACCATTACAGCCGGCAACAAATTTTACATTGTGGATTTTATTTTCATCATCAATTTCAAATGATATATGCTTTGAACAAGTACCAATTGTATTATATTCTACATTTTTCATATCCTATTCCTCGTCATAAATCTTTTCGAAATCACTTTGGAATCTCATAAATCTTTCGAAAACAAGTGAATCGAAATATATTTTTAATTGTTGCTCCATAAATTGAATTGATTTTTGATTATTATATGCTCTTTTATATGATTTAATACTTCTCATTGTTACATATAATTCACAAATTAATATAATTTGAGATTCAATATTATTTTGAATTTCTCTTTTAGATGCAATAAATTCATCTGTATCAGAACCCTCAAGTGCGGCTCTTACAATGTCTTCACATTTTCTAGATAATTGAATACGCTCAATTATTTTAGAGCCTAATTCTGTTTTTTCTCTTAAGGATTCAAATCTTTCTTCATCTGTCTTATTCTTGTTATTCTCTTCAAGTAAATTAATATTATTATTAATATGTATTAAAGAATAATTATAAATCTCATCACATTTTTTAGTATTTAATGATAATAATGAAGCTAATTTTTTTGACATAATTGAAGTTATTTCAATATTCTTTTTATCATTATCTGTAAAATCATTTTGTGATAATGTTACTTCAAATATTTTAGTAACTACATTTGTATAATCATCTTCGATTTCTCTTCTTTTGATTAATTCTTTTTTTCTTTCTTCTTGCATATATGCTGCCATCGATACATAAATATATACTACAAGCATATATAAAAGGATTATAATCGTCCTTACTATTATATCTTTTAATTCATCCGATTTTATAAACCAATTTAAGAAAGTTAAGGCACTATCATATGACTGTGCTTTAATGAATATATCATAAGTTACTATAAAATGTAGGATTGTAACAATTATAAATAACCATAAATAAATATTTTTAAGTAATTTTTTATCTTGATAGAACGAGCATACAGCAATTGAATAATAAATTAAAATATATCCTACCTCTTTTAAGAAATCAATACTACCATATTTTAATTTAATATAAACAATGATTGCTGATAAAAACATATAAAAACAGGCAAAATACATCGCGATAACTTGACTCATGTTATCATTTGGGCCTCGTTTAATCATTTTTTTAAGTGTCTGGTTTACAATAAATGTTATTGGGAAAAACAAAATTGTAAGTAACCAGTTTGACCAGTTTGATGACTGTACATCACCACTTATAGTTACCGATAGTGAAACTAAGGCAAATACTATCGTATAAAACATATTTGATAAGAATATGATATTTTTAATAACAGTATTTTTTCTATATAATACTTCATTATCACTTGCGATATCGATATCCTGCTCAAAACCAAATTGCTTTTGAAAGAATGTATTATTAGTTATTTTATTTTTAAATTTATTTATGAATTTCATAACTAAATGCCATCCTTTCTTTTTGTTATGATATTATATCATTTAATTTAAATAGCTTTTGGCCATTTGAAAAATCTTTGCCTGATATGATATTTTTTCCAGGCATTTGAACTAATTCAAGGCTTATTGGAAAGTCTTTACAAGAAATTGTAATTCCTTTTTTGATATTTAATTCTTCTCCAGGTGTTGTAGCTATAAATCTATTATCTATTTTAGCACTATATATTTTTAAATTAGTACCATTAATATCTAAATAGGCACCTGGTTCCATTGCAAGGCCTCTTATTTTATTTATAACATTTATTGCACTTTGATTTAAATCTATTTTTTCTTCTTCTTTAGAAATATTATAAGAATATGTTGCTTTTGTATCATCTTGAGGTATTCCTTTATTAATATCATTATATATATCTAATATATTTTCAATTAATAAATCTTTACCTATAATTGATAAATTTTTAAATAATGATGTGTTATTATCATCATCTTTTATTTCATATTCTTTAATTGCATAAATCTTACCGGCATCAAGCTTTTTAGTCATTTCCATGATTGTAACACCAGTTAATTTATCGCCTTCAATTAAGCATCTTTGTATTGGTGCACCACCTCTATGTTTTGGTAGTATGGATGCGTGAACATTAATACATTTTTTAAATAGATTTAATATTTTAGTAGGAACGTATTGTCCATAAGCTGCAGTAATTAATAAATCGGCATCTATATTTTTAATATATTCATATTCGTCTTTAATATTTTCTGGCTGAATCAAATTTAGATTTAATTCTTTTGCTATTTTAGCTACAGGAGTATCTATAAATACATTTTTCTTTTTAACTCTATTAGGTTGTGAAATAACTAATTTTATTTCATATAATTCATTTAGCTTTTCTAAAATTGGTACAGCAAATTCTGGTGTACCCATAAATACTATTTTCATAAATCCTCCTTATTCTCTAGTTATATCAAGGCTTACATCCTTATTATTTTGATATAGTGGATATAAATAATTTATTTTATCAATTATCTTATCACTTAAAGCAAGTATTGTAATAACAAATCTAAAATAATCATTTTTCTTAAATATAGGTGCTTCAACAGGACCTAATATTTGTGAATTTATATCTATATCCTTTAATGTATCAACTATCATTTTAGCTTCATCATATGCTAAAGATGCATCTTTAGATGTTACTTCAATTGTAATCATTTCTGAAAATGGCGGAAGATTTTGAAGCATTCTTCTTTCAATTTCATATTTATAAAATGATTCATAATCATGTACTTTAGCAAATTTAATAATAAAATGATCAGGATTATAGGTTTGTATTAATACTTCACCATTTAATTTGTCTCTTCCGCTTCTACCTGATACTTGCTCAATTAAATTATAAGCAATCATATTAGAATCATACATTGGATATTTTAATGCTAAATCAGCATTTAGTACTCCAACTAATGTAACTAAAGGAAAATCAAGTCCTTTAGTAATCATTTGAGTTCCAATTAAAATATCAGCTTCATGATTTTTAAATAATTCATAGCTATCTTGATAATCAGATATATTATTCATTGTATCCATATCAAGCCTTAATACATTAGCCTCAGGAATTAATTTTTTAACCTCATCATATATTTTTTCAGTACCACTACCTACAAATCTAATTTTATCACTATTACATTTAGGACATACTGATGGATTATTTATTTTATAACCACAATAATGGCATTCTAAATATTCCTGATTATAATTTTTATGGTATGTGAGTGCTACATCACAGTGAGGACATGTAATAACCTCACCACACATTCTACACATTACGAAATTAGAATATCCTCTTCTATTTAAAAATAAAATAGATTGTTCTTTTTTCTTATAACGATCCTTTAATTTATATTTTAAATCATTTGATAGTGGAGATAAATTTTTATTTTTTAATTCCTCTCTCATATCAATTACTAAAGAATTTTCTTGTTTTTTACCATTAGCTCTATTTAATAGCTTCAATAATTTATAATCACCATTGATTGCATAAAAATAATCTTTTATATCTGGTGTAGCAGATGCAAGTAATAATGGAGCATTATGATATTTAGCTCTTAATTTCGCAATTTCTTTAGCGTCATATTTAGGATTGTTTTTTTGGATATATGAAGATTCATGTTCTTCATCTATTATAATTAATCCAATATTTTTAAGTGGGGCAAATATAGCACTTCTTGCGCCTATTACAATATTGATTTCACCATTAATTATTCTTTTCCATTCTTGATATTTTTCATTTGTTGAAAGTCTTGAATGAAGTATCGCAATATTTTTTTTAAATCTTGCATAAAAAAGTGCTGTAATTTGTGGTGTAAGTGATATTTCAGGAACAAGCATAATTACTTTTTTACCACTATTTATAACATCTAAAATTAAATGCATATATATTTCAGTCTTACCACTACCAGTAATGCCATGAAGTAAATAAGTATTATATTCATTTAATTTAATATTATTATAGACATTTTGTTGTTCTTTATTTAATTCATGCTTAATATCTAAAATATCAATTTCTTCATTTTTCTTAATTTCTTTTTGATATATTTTAATTACACCTAAATTAATTAATGAATCAACAATAGCTTTAGAATAATTTAAGTCATGATAAATTATATCTAATTCTAAATCAGAATCTAATTCTATTAAATAATCATATAATTCTTTTTGTCTTTTACCTTTAATACTAACATTAATATCATTAAGGTGAACCATATTAATTAAATTAGAATCTTTAGTTTTTTTAAGCTTAGTATCTAAAATTAAATTAGAATTAATATTTTTATAAATTATTTTTTGTTTGTCTAAACTTAAATTATCTATTATTAATTCTTTTTTATTTTTAAATATTTCTTTTAATTCATCATTTAATAATTCTTTATTAATTACCTTAGCTATCTTTTGATATTTTATTTTTAAGGCTTGAGGAATCATTAAATCTAATGCTTTAGCAAAGAAATTAAAATAATTTATAGATATGTATTTGGCAATATTTACCATTTCTAAATCTAATATTTGATTAACATCTACAATATCTATTATTTCTTTTAAATTATTTTTATATTCTGTTTTATCCTTAATATTTATTACATATGCTACTTTGATTTGGTTATTAAATTTTACTTTGACTCTAAAGCCAATTTTAATTATATTTTCTAAATGAGAAGGTATTTTATAATCGAATAATCTATTAACTTGTTTATTATAGATATCTACAATAACCTCTGCGATCATATACCCTCCTAAAAAATAAAACCACCCAAATGGATGGCAATAAAAAATATAATGCCATCATACAAGTTTTAGCACCTAATCTAATAGGTTGCTTGGTAGTCAAAGAGCTTGTCTCTCGTACCATCTTTATGACAATTAAAATTATACTATTAAATAAAAGTTTTAACAATAGTAAATAATAATTTATTAATAAATTATATTTAACTATTAATTAAAATATGTTAAAATTAAATAAAGAATTCGTTTATGTAGGTGAAAATATGATAGATAAGGCTTATGTTGTTAATTTTTCAAAAACATATAAGAAAAATATGGATTTAAACATGGGTTATAATTCTTTAAAGAAAATACCTAATGGTATTGATTCATGGACTAAAAGTATTATTAATATGTCAGATGAATTAAGATTAAAATTCATGGAAAATGAATCTATGTTAGATAATTTAAAATCTGAAATTGATTTAGGCTTAGATATTAATAGTGCTAAATTATTATATGAATTATTATTAGATTTATATTATAATTCATATACTGATAGTAAAATAGTTAAATTAATAGCTATTCCTCTATCTAAATTTTATGAAGGATTAAAGAATTTTGAATATTTAATTGCTATATATAATATATTAGCTTATGAATTATTAAAAGGCGTTAATCAAGATAAATTATTAGGTATATCTTATTATTATAAAATAATAAGCCTAAAGGATAAATATAGCTTAATTAATACTAAAAAAATTAGAAGAATATTTTTTACTACATATAAAAATTTAATATCTCAATTAATGCTTGATGATGAATCTAGAAATGAATGCTTTATGCTATATAGTGATTGCTTAGATTTATGGAACAGTAATACTGTTAAAAAATTAGATTCATTAGATAAAGAATTTCAAAAATCAATTGAAATGGTTCATGAATCATTTTTATTAATAGAAACATATGTAGATAATTTAAATGAAAACAATAAAGAAAAATTCTATAAAATCGCAATTGATGATTATAATGATTTTATAAAATTAAATGTATTTGATGATACAGGATCAATAATTAGAGCTTATGTAAAAGCTAAATTAATGAAAAATGAAATAGAAATAGATAATGCATTAAAATGCTTAATAGATTATTATTATACTATTCCATATCCTAATTATAATTCTTCTGATTCGAAATGGACTACATACTTACTTAATTATTTAAATACTTCTTTATCTATATTAAAAATAATTCCTAAATCTAATTTAGAATCTAAAGATATGGAAATTAAAAAGATATTATCTAATACTACTTTTATTTTAAATGATGTTCCATATGAATTTAGAACTGAATTTATTGCAAAGTTATGTAAAGTATGGTTTGATAGTACTACAAAATATTTAAAGAATATTGAAGAGAAAGAATCATTTATTAATAAATTTATTATTTCAAGTGAATTAAATTTATTAATTCATACAATAATGGTATCTAAAATATGTATGCTTATATATGATGAATTAATTGAAAATAATCCATCATATTTTGTAGGATTACCTAATTATAATAATATAGATGATGTTATAAATAATAAGGAAAAATTAAGAGATTATTTAAATAATGCATCTAGATTATTTGATATTGGAAAGATTAATATGTCTAATTTAATTAATGTTCAAAATAGAAAATTAACTAGCTTAGAATATGAATCTATTAAAGAACATACTAAACTAGGTCCTAAGGTATTAAATAATGATAAGGAATTTAGTGATTATTATGATATAATGCTATATCATCATAAATCATATGATGGTAAAAGTGGATATCCAGAAGATTTAGATAATACTAAATCAGTATATAAGCCAGTTACAGATTTAATTACAATTTGTGATACAATTGATGCAGCAACTGATAATTTAGAAAAATCTTATTCTTCTCCTAAATCTTTTAATTTAGTTTTAGAAGAATTAATTAAAGGAAAAGGTACATTATATAATCCTATAATTGTATCATTAATAGAAAATAATATTAATTTAATTAGTAATTTAGATTATATAACATCTAAAGGTAGAATTATGGCATATTATGAAGCATATGCATTTAAT
>CADBQV010000196.1 GCA_902796895.1 uncultured Erysipelotrichaceae bacterium
TTAACTAATTCTCTAAAATCAACTCTACTTTCAGATTCGAAATAGATAATTAATTTTGCTTTATCTAGAGTATATTCAGCCTCTAATACCTTCATTTCAAGATTATGCTTTTTAATGAAGAATTTAGTATTATCTAAGACACCTTGTTCTTCTTTTTTATTATTTTCATAATTTTTTATATCTTCATCTGTTGCTATTCTTACTATATTTTTTAGTTCAGATGTTAAGCTTTTTTCATTCAATTCAAAGACATCACCAACACAATATCCTAATTCTATACCTCTTATTGTATTGACTATTACCTTATCATTTTCTTTAACATCAAATGAACCAATACCAAAATAGTATCTCTTACCAACAGGCTTAAATTGTACCTTTATAGCCTTCATATATACCTCTAAATAACTTTAGTTAAAAATTCATGAAAAATATTTTTAGGAATAACATTATATTTAATCTTATTATATTCCTCTAATGATAATTTCATTTTATCTTTTAATACATTATTATACTTATTTTTATACATTTTGATTTTATCACATAAAGGATATAAAATCAAACTACTACTATTATTCATATATATGTTAGAATCTTCAATAAAAAGAATGAACCAAGATATTAGATAATCTAGATTTTCACTTACTGAAAAGACATTTTGATATTTTAAATAAAAATATACTTTATCAGCATCAGTTTTTAAATCAAGCATTTCTAAAAAGATATTTTTTATAATTAAAAATTCATCAGATAATGCGATATTTTTAGCTAAATCTATATCATTAGTTATACTAGATACTAATATAGAATCTAATTCATCAATACCCATATCATTTAATATTTTAGCTTGTGATGAAACTGATAAAGATTTAAAATGCTCTAAAATACATCTAGATTTTATTGTATTTACTACATTTGATAAATCTGTAGCTAAAAATATACCAATAGTCTCAGTTTTATTTTGAGGATCTTCAATAAATTTAAGTAAGCTATTTTGTGCTGCAGTTGATGCTGTATCAATACCATCAACTATATAAATTCTTACACCATCAACAAGTGATGTTTTAGAAAACTCCTCTTGTAATGCATTTATTTGTTCTTTAGATATCATTGTTTTATTTTCATCAATTCCAATATAATCTATATTTAAATGATTACCTTCAATAATGGTTTTACATGTATCGCATGTAAGGCATCCTCCGTTTTTGCAATACATCATACAGGCTAGGGCATATGCCATTTCTTTTTTACCTGTACCCTTATCGCCATAGAAAAGATACGCATGTGATAATCTATTGTTCTCTTTAGTTTTTTTAAGCATATCAAAAATCTCTTTTTGATTTTCTATGGCTCTTTTTATATCCATATATTACACTCCAATATAATCTAATATAACCTTTTTACAATCCTCAATTACTTCATTAAGTGGCTTATTACCATCTATTCTTTTAATTCTTTCAGGATACATTTTTAAAACTTCATGATATCCCTTATAAACTCTTTCATGGAATGATATATCTTCTTTATCTAATCTATCTACCTTGCCACATCTGTCCTTATTTGACATTCTTTTAAGTGCTACATCTGGTGTAACATCAATAAAAATTGTTAAATCAGGCATATAATCTAAAGCAAATGAATTAGCTTTCAATACACTTTCCATTCCAAGCCCTCTAGCATATCCTTGATAAGCTAGGCTTGAATCAATAAATCTATCACATATAACAATTTTACCGTCTTTAATTGCAGGAATAACCTTTTCACTTAAATGCTGCATACGACTTGCTGCATATAATAGTGCTTCACATTCCTTAGTCATTGCTGTATTGTTAACATCTAATATAATATTTCTTATATCCTCTGCAATTCTAATACCGCCTGGTTCTCTTGTTGTTATATATTTTATTTTTAATTCATCAAATAATTTGCATATTTCATTAATTATTGTAGTCTTACCACTACATTCTCCACCTTCAAAGGTGATAAATCCCTTCATTTTCATATTTATCTCTCCAAAAATTCTAATTATATTATATAACGAAGTTATAATATAAAGAAGATTTTTTTTATTTTTTATATTTATAAAATATAAACAGATAGCACTAGGCTATCTGCTTAATAATTAACTTTATATAAGTAAAGTCCAAGTCCATCTAATACCTTATGTGATATAGATGGATCTTTCATTTCTAAGACATAATTAATTTTTTCTATTTTTTCAAAGCCTCTTCCAATTTCAACTAAA
>CADBQV010000197.1 GCA_902796895.1 uncultured Erysipelotrichaceae bacterium
AAAAATAATTCATATTGTAATGCCATTTAGAAAAAATGATAAATTTAATAAGGATTTAAAAAAAGCATTCTCAATAGTTATAGATGAAGCAATATCATTAGGTATGAAAAGCATAGCTATTCCTTGTATTGGTACTGGTGCTAATGGATATAGCAAGAAGGATATATATGAAGCTATAGATGATGTAATGTTTAAATATATTTATACACCTGATATAGAAATTGATATTCAATCTATAATGTATGGCTCTACAGAAATTCAAAAAAGAAGACAAGACGATGAAAGAATTATGATGGATAATCGAATTCTTTGTGATTATTCTAGAGAACCAGATAAATTCGAAATACATTTCAATCCCAAAAATATGCAAGAGAACGTTAGAGCTATTAATAGGTTAGTAGCTAATCACTATAATAAATATGCTGAATTAGAGATAAAAGAGGACACAGAACTATTTTTTTATAAAACATCTTTTAGTTTTATTGATAATGCTATTCATTATGCTTATGATCATTCATGTAAAACTACAAAAGAAATAACTCTTGATCTAAAAAAATATTATCATAGAACAAATGATTTTTATGAGTTTAGAAATAATATTAAGAATAAAAAGCCATCAAAGAAAGACGTATTTAATATGTCTGTAGCTATGGGATTGAATTTTACTCAATTCATACAATTTATGACATTATCTGGATTTACATTTTCACCATTAAGAGATGAAAATAATGAATGTGTCGACTTAATTATTCTTAAGTATGTCCTAGAAAATGAAGGATTCACTCAAGGCTTAAATGATTTTATTTTTTATGTTAATACAACGACTAAAAATAAGGAATTAATAAATTATTTGTGCCCAGTTCCAAAAGAAAGTAAAGAAAAAGTTACAGTATAAAGCAGGAAGAAATTCCTGTTTTTTATTTTTAACACGACTTTTCGTGTATAAAAAACAAAGTTATTTTTTTTGACTTAAAATGTAATTGTAATCAGCAAGGATTACTAAAAAAGATTATTATCCAGCATTAAAGAGTGAATTAATATTTGGGTGGCCAGACTCTTTGATGCATGCATATATTGTCCTACCTTTTATCTTTTTAAACTGGTCACCCAAAATTTAATTAATATGGAGGAATAGCATATGAAAGATTATGATAATGGTTTTGATTTAAATGAGCTTGATGATGAATATAGTGATATTGAAGTTGAATACGATGTTATTTATGTTAAATACAGTAAATATAGTAAATTATATGCCTACCTAATTATTGAAGATGTTAAAGTTGGAGATATGGTATGGGTAGAAGGGAAGGATTATCCTTTAGAGGTTATTAAAAAGGAAACAGTAACTATAGATAAATTACCTGTTCCATACGACAATATGAAGTATGCAACAACTAAGCAACCAGTTGAAGATAAGCTAATTAAAATATTAATGAATAATCCTATACTTAGAAAATTAGAGAAAAATGTTGAATTGATTGGACGAGATTCTGTATTGGAGGACTTGGCAATATCTCTTAATAAGAAAAGAATGAGAAACTCTATTCTTATTGGAAATGCTGGATCAGGTAAGACAACAATTGTAGAAGCATTCTCTGATTTGGTAAAGGATTCGTATATCACATTAGGATTTAATGTGGGTGAATTGATTGCAGGTACATCATTAAGAGGAATGTTAGAAGAGAAAATAACTAAAATTTTTAATGATGTTTTGGATTTTAATGAAAATAATCAAATGAAAATAATTCTATTTATAGATGAATTTCATATGATGACAAAGCCTTGTTGTAGTGAATGTGTTCCATTAACAGATATTTTAAAGCCATATCTAACTAATTCAGATATCATTGTAATAGGTGCAACTACTATTAGAGAATATAACGAAAATGTGAGAAAGGATGCTGCTCTAATGAGAAGAATAACGCCTATTTATGTTAAGCAATTATCAGATTTAGCAATTATAGAAATTCTTGATAATTTCTCAAATCATAAGCTAGGCAAGAATTTGCTAAATGAATTATTAATAAATACAAAAAGTATTCCTAATACCTCAAACCCTGATATTTCATTAGAGGTACTAGATAGAGTAATGTCTGTAAATGAAATTTTAGGATATGAAATTAATATGAATCTGATCAATAAAGAAATTAATAAGATAAAAGAAAGCTATGAGATTTTAGGCTAAAAGCTATTCGTACACGACTTTTCGTGTATAAAAAACAAAAGAAAAAAATATTAATTATAATGAAAGTGTAAGTAAGAACCAAGCATCTATATGTGCCACATATTTTTCTTTAAAAGAAAATCCTAAATGTCCTCCCATTCTTTTATATGTGGTAGATATAGGTGCTTGGATGTAATAAGGAGAAGAAAATGGAATTAAAAGAAGGAAAAGAACTGATTAACAAATTAAAAAAAGAAGGTTATAAAGATGAGCAAATCGAGTATGCATTTGCAATGATGTATTTTAATAATCAAATTGATCTAGATGGATTCAATGGATTAATTAACTTATTAGGATATCACCTAGATGATGAATTCCTAAAACTATCAAAGAAAGAACAATTAAAATGGTTTAAAGGAGAAAGATAATATGAAAAGAAGACAATATGCAATTATAGTTGAAGAAGACAATACTCAAAGAGTTGAAGAGATTAATACTATTGAAGAAGCAAAAGAACTGATTCAAGCAGAAACATATGGTTATTTCTGGCACGAGGATGATGAGCTTCCAGGTGAATGTATTGATACAAATAACTTTAGAGGATTAAGAGATTATTTACTTTGGTTAAACAAAGAAAAGAATCATCAATATATAAATATATATTGTGATGCTTTATCAAAGCTATCTAGAGTTAAGCATTTAAGGCAATTAAGACCTATCGTAGAGAGCTTTAATAGAATGTTAATTGGAATAGATGCAAATGTAAAAATTTATCTTAACAGCAGAAAATATGATGGTTGTGGATGGTGTGGTAAGGAGGAATAATTATGTCAGTTATAATGCCAAACTTTTTAAAGAAAGAAAATTTAAAATGGATTACAGA
>CADBQV010000198.1 GCA_902796895.1 uncultured Erysipelotrichaceae bacterium
CTACCAAATGAAGTTAAAAAGACAATTGGTATGGCAACTAATACAATTAAACAAGCAATAGAAAAGAAATTTGATAAGAAAAAACAAGAAATTGAAGATTTAATTATCAATAAAAAGCTAGAAAGTGAAAAGATTGATGTTACACTTCCTGGTTTAAGTGTTCCTACTGGTGGAATTCATCCTTTAATGCAAACTGTAATGGATTTAGAGGATTTATATATATCTATGGGTTATAGCGTAGCTGAAGGACCTGAGGTTGAAACAGATGAATACTGTTTTGAAAAATTAAATTTACCTAAAGGACATCCTGCACGTGATATGCAAGATACATTCTATATTAATCCTGAATTATTATTAAGAAGCCAAACATCTCCAGTTCAAGTAAGAACAATGCTTGAAAAGAAGGGTGAACCAATTAAAATTATTTGTCCAGGTAAGGTATATAGAAGAGATGCTGATGATGCAACACATTCACATCAATTTATGCAATGTGAGGGCTTAGTACTTGGTTCTGATATTACTATGGCAGATTTAAAGGGTGCTTTATTAGAGATGGCAAGAAAAATGTTTGATAAGGATAGACAAATTAGACTTCGTCCTTCATTCTTCCCATTTACTGAACCATCAGTTGAAGTAGATGTATCATGTGGTTTATGTGGTGGTAAGGGCTGTCCTACTTGTAAAAACTCAGGTTGGATTGAAATTCTTGGTGCAGGTATGGTAAATGATAATGTACTTAGAATGTCAGGATATGATCCTAAGAAGGTTCAAGGATTTGCCTTCGGTATTGGTGTTGAACGTATTACAATGCTTAAATATAAAATCGATGATATTAGAAATTTCTATATTAACGATGTAAGATTCTTAAATCAATTTAAGGAGTGTAAGTAAAATGAAAGTATCAAAGAAATGGCTAAGTGAATATTTAGATTTAAATGGCTTAGATGATAATAAGCTATATGATATTATTACAAAGCATGTTTGTGAAATCGAAACAATGAAAAAATTAGTTGACGCAACTAATTTAACAGTTGGTAAGGTTTTAGAATGTGAAGATATTGAAGGAACTCACCTACATAAATGTCAAGTTGAAGTAGAAAAAGGACATGTAGAACAAATCGTATGTGGTGCTCCTAATGTTAAAGCTGGTGTATTAGTAATAGTGGCAAACCCAGGTGCTATATTACCAGGTAATTTCAAAATTAAGCAATCTAAGATTCGTGGTGTAGAATCAAATGGTATGCTATGTAGCTTACAAGAATTAGGTGTAGAAGAAAAATATGTACCAGAAGAATTTAAAAATGGTATCTATTTATTTAAAGAAGATATTGAAATTGGTTCTAATCCTTTAGAATATTTAGGCTTAGATGATACAATTATTGATTTAGAGGTTACATCTAATAGAAGTGATTTACTTTCAATTGAAGGTGTAGCATATGATTTAGGTGCTGCATTAAATCAACAAATAACTACAGTTATTCCTGATATTGAAGAAATTGATAAGAAAAACCCTGTTGAAGTTAAAATTGAAACAGATAAATGCTATAAATATCTAGCAAGATATATAGCTGATGTTAAAATTGAAGAATCACCAATGTGGTTAAAATCTAAATTAGTAGCATCAGGAATTAGACCTATTAATAATGTTGTAGATATCACTAATTTAGTATTAATGGAAATGGGTCAACCACTTCATTCATTTGATGCAGATAAATTAGGAAATAAAATTGTAATTAGAAATGCATATAAGGATGAAAAATTAGTAACACTAGATAACGAAGAAAGAACATTAGATGAAAATGATATAGTTATTACTAATGGTAATGATGCAGTATGCGTTGCTGGTGTTATGGGTGGCTTATCAACAGAAATTGAAAATGATTCTAAAAATGTTATTCTAGAAGCAGCATATTTTGATCCACTATCAATTAGAAAAACATCATCTAAATTAAATTTAAAGAGTGAATCATCAATGCGTTTCGAAAGAAAAATCGATTATGATAGAGTAGAAAGAGCACTTGATTATGCAGCTCAATTAATTTCTGAAATCGCAGGTGGTAAGATTTATAGCGGTGTTTCTAAAGAAATTAAAAAGGAATTAGAATTAAAAACTATCGATATTACAGTTGATAAAATCAATAGTGTACTTGGTACAGTATTATCAAGTGAATATGTAGAAGAATTATTTAATAGATTAAATTATTCATATGTTAAAAACAATAATGTTTATACAATTACAATTCCTTCAAGAAGAATGGATTTAGAAGAGTCTCCACAAGATATCATTGAAGATGTAGCTAGAATGTATGGATATGATAATATCCCTACTACACTTGCTAAAACAAGAGATAAGGGTGGCTTAACTTATAGACAAAAAAGAATCAGAACTATAAGACAAATTCTAGCTTATAGTGGTTTAAATGAAATTGTATCTTATTCATTAATTAAAGAAGCTGATTTAGGATTATATGTTAAAGATGTTAAAGAGGCAGTTAAGGTTTTAATGCCATTAACAGAAGATAGAGCAGTAATGAGACAATCATTATTAAATGGTGTTATTGACGCAATCATCTATAATAAAGCAAGAAAGCTTGAAAACTTATCATTATTTGAAATTGGTAATGTTTATTATAAAGACTGTCAAAGATTACATCTAGCAATTGCCTTAAA
>CADBQV010000199.1 GCA_902796895.1 uncultured Erysipelotrichaceae bacterium
AATAGACCAAGTACTAATGCGATTGTTACACCTAAAAGTGGAACAATTAAAATATCTACTGGTGTTTTCTTTCTTAAAATAAATTTCATAGCTAATGCAGCTAAAATTACTACTAAATAAATTGTTAGTGGGTCACCAATTTGGAATGTTCCATTATTAATTACACCATTTGTAACAAATTTAGTTGAAAGTGATAGACAAGCTGTAAGTTCCCCAACTGCAGCTAATACTATTGTTTGTAGTGGATTGAATTTAAGTGCTATTGCTACACCTACACCAATACCAGCTCCTGTCATAAATGCTAAACACTTATTACCTGTAAATGTTAAAGTGTCATACATAAAATGACAAAAATCGTTGTTTCCATCCTTAAAGAATGTTCCGATTGTACCAATAATAGTACCAATGATTAATGTTGCGAATAAACCATAAGCCATACCATTTAATGTGGTAATAAAGAAATTTAAGACTTTCTTTTCTTTTTTTGGTTCTTCTTTCTTTTCTACTTTTTCTTCTTTTTTATCAGTAGCTATATCTTCTTTAGCTACATCTTTAGAAGAATCATCTTTGGCATCTATTATTGCCTCTTCTTTATTTAATTCATTATTTTCCATCTTAATTCTCCTCAATATAAAAAATAATCTTTTTTATTATACATCATTATTTCATATTTTCAAGAAAAAAAGAGGCATTTTTTTGCCTCTTTATAATATTAAATTATTTTGCTTCAGTTTCGATTATTGCATAATCGCCATCTTCTCTTAAATAGATGATGTTTGTCTTCTTTGTTTCTTTATCTAAATATACAAAGAAATCATGTCCTAGTAATTCCATTTGATCTAAAGCTTCATCCTTTGTCATAGGCTCTAAGGCAACTCTCTTTTCTCTTACAACCTTCTTATCTGAATCTTCATCTTCAGCATATCTGATGCCTTTTTTACCCATTTTATCTTTAACTTTATCGTTGTGCTTAGTTACTTGTTTAACTAATTTATCAACAACTCTGTCGATTGCTGCATAAATGTCAACATCCTTATCTTCTGCACGTAGGATAAATCCTTTTGCAGGAATAGTAACTTCAACTTTGTGGAAAGTATTGTAGACTTTGCAAACAACTCTACAGTTTGTGTTATTTGAATCTTCAATAAGCTTATTAAGCTTATCAAGTTTCTTAATAGCATACTCCTTGTTTGCTACTGATGGTTCAAAACCATTTTTTCCTAATACTTCAATTTTCATATAGATCACCTCTATCTATATTATAGCAAAACGCTTTCATTATTTCAATAAAATTAGAATTTTAAGTTTATTTAGCATATTTTTATAATTAATAAATATAATTATTGTATTAATTATCTGATTTTAAATTGAAGCATAATATGATTAAATTCTTCTTAACTAATTTAGAATAACAATCAAGTGTCTCAAGTGTTTCATATTCTAAATTTAAAAAATCAATGAACAGTGGAAAATAGTCTTTCTTATTTAATAATGAATTAAAGACTTTTGAATATTCTTTATAATAGCCATTATAATCAATATTATATTTTTTATTAAACATTGATATAATAACACAACTATATTTATCTAGCATAACTGCTTCATATCTTAAATTAATAGGATATTTTTTATAACAGCTATTACAAATATATTCCTTATTTGTGTTAAATAAATTTAATAAATCTCTTTTAATGTAAAATACTTTATTACAATAAATACATCTCATAAGTACCTCCAAAATTTATGTATCTATATAATAATAGTAAAAAAAGAACGGTTTTTTTCACCGTTCTTTAATTATTTACATAATTTTTTTAATTCTTCTACCTTATCTAGTCTTTCCCAAGGTAAATCTATATCAGTTCTTCCGAAATGACCATATGCAGCAGTTTGTTTATAAATAGGTCTTTTTAAATCAAGTGATTCAATAATTCCTTTTGGTGTAAGCTTAAATATTTTTAATATAGCATCTTGTATTATTTCTTCACTTACAGTTGCTGTATTAAATGTATCTACTAAAACACTTGTAGGCTTGGCAACACCAATTGCATATGATAATTGGATTTGACATTTTTTACATAATTTAGCAGCTACTATATTTTTAGCAATATATCTTGCCATATATGAAGCTGATCTATCTACCTTAGAT
>CADBQV010000200.1 GCA_902796895.1 uncultured Erysipelotrichaceae bacterium
ACCCCAGTATAATATTTCAACAAATAAAAAAGGATTCTTCTTTTAAGTTGGGGCAAAATACGCTCATACTTATTGAAAAATCCTTATATTTTAATCCAAACCTTTAATTTTACGGGTTCGGTTTTTGACTGTATGGTGGACTTGGGGAGATTCGAACTCCCGTATGAAAACCAATCCAACTTGCTTTCTACATGTTTAGTCTATTCATAATTTTCGCTAGCCCTAAGCGAATAGGCAAACCAAAGACTAACTACACTCTATTATATTCATTTATTCTTGTTAGAGTAGCACAAGATAAATATATCCTACTAGACTGTCAGATATACTTAAAACATAGGAGATTTCAAGTATTCTGTCGCTTATATAATATTAGCAAGCGAAAGCATAGTTAGCACAAGAATTGTTTCTTGCAGCTAAGAATGCATAATCATTGTTTTCTTCAGCGTTTATTTATAAACCCCGACGTTGTTAAGGAAGACTACTCCCACATGCTTACAAATCTTCATAATTCCCAGCGAATCCTAAAACAAGCCCATATTAAATTGTGCATGAATAAATATAGCACAATTTTTTTAAATATTCAAATTAATTTTTAAAACTGTTTTTAAAGCTAGCTTCAATATGACGCTTATTATCACGTTCTTTTATTGCTTCACGCTTATCTTCAGTCTTTTTACCTTTAGCTAAAGCTATTTCAATTTTAACTAAGGCATCTTTAAAATATGCTTTAGTTGCAACTATAGTTAAGCCATCTAGCTTAACCTTTGATATAAGCTTATTAATTTCATGTTTATTAAGCAAAAGCTCTCTTGTTCTATCCTCTTTATGATTAAATAGTGTACCATGCTCATATTTTGAAATATTCATATTTAAAATATATGGTTTTCTATCTTTAATTATGACATAAGAATCATTCATAGAGCATTTACCTTGTCTTATAGATTTTATTTCAGTACCCTTAAGCTTGATACCTGCTTCAAACTTATCAAGTATGAAATATTCAAAGGAAGCCTTTTTATTAGTACAAATTATTTTCATCATAGTCCTCCTTTAGCATAAAATCTATTTTTTGTGTTTTTCTATTAGAGTCTATTACTACTACATCAACCATGTCACCTAAATGATATGACTTATATCCATCTGTTGCGATATTTTTTTCATCATCAAACAAGAAATAACCTTCCATGTTTTTATAATGTAATAATCCTTCTACTCCATTTTTAAGTGTAATATACATTCCAAATTGAGTTATAGATGTGATTTTTCCTTTAAATGATGAACCAATGTTTTTCTCCATATACCAAGCATATAGCATATCGTTAACCTCACGCTCACACTCAACTGACTTTTTCTCAGAATCAGAGTTTAGGCTTGCGATATCTTGCATAATTGATTGATAATAAATTAAATCATTTTCAAAATTATCTGTAGGATGTAATAATAATTTTTTTATCATTCTATGAGTCATTAAATCAGGATATCTTCTAATAGGTGATGTAAAATGACAATAATATCTTAAGGCAAGACCATAATGTCCTAAGCACTTATCTGAATATTTTGCTTTCATCATACTTCTTAATAATATGTCATTAATAATATCACTATTAGGATTATCTTTTACATTCAATAAGATTTTTTGTAAATCAAATTCTGAAATCTCATTTTTATTATATGGCATTTTAAGCTTCATAGATTTTAATTGATTTAATGCTTGATGTAATTTTTCTTGATCAGGCTTTTCATGAACTCTATAAATTATTGGTAAATTCATTAAATTCATATGATAAGCTACAGTCTCATTTGCTAATAGCATAAAATCCTCAATAAGCATTTCGCCATCTCCTCTTATAACCTTATCAATGGATTTAGGAGAACCATCAGGATTTAAGCTAAATTCATATTCAGCTGTATCAAATTCTAAGCCACCACGCTTATATCTTATTTCTCTTAATATATGAGCTAAATCATTCATTTTAAGTAATGTATCATATATTTCATTATATTTTTCTATTAATTCATTATCGCCATTTAATATTTTATTAACATTATTATATGTCATTCTATATTTAGAATTAATAATACCTTCTTTTATATCATAATTTATTAATTTGCCTTTAGGATTAATTTCCATAATACATGCTAATACTAATCTATCAACATTAGGATTTAAAGAACAAATACCATTAGATAATTTATGAGGAATCATAGGTATTACTCTATCAGCTAAATATACTGATGTACCTCTTGAAAGGGCATCCTTATTAAGTGCTGTATTTTCTTTAACATAATGACTAACATCAGCGATATATACACCAAGAACAAAATTACCTTCATCATTTATTTTTAAAGATACGGCATCATCAAAATCCTTAGATGTATCACCATCAATAGTAAATATTAATTCATCTTTAAAGTTTTCTCTTCCCTCATATTCAGTTTCTAATACCATATCAGGTATATTATTTAATTCTTCTACTGTTTCGTCAGAAAAATTCAAATTAAAGCCATAATTAAGGGCTATTTCAGATATTTCAATGCCTGGATCATCAGGATGACCTACTAATTTTGGTTCACATGCTTTAATTTTATAATCATCATATATTAATTTAGCTACAACTATAGATCCAACTTTAATATCACATGCACCTTCTACTAAAGCATCAATATTAAATAATGGATCAGTTGATTCAATATAATATTTAGGATATTTTTTTCCTCTAACCTTTAGTCTTCCTACAATTTGCTTTTTATATCTTTCTTCAATTGATTCAACCTTAGCATATGTATTAAAATCAGAATTACCTTTTCCAAGTATCATGATATTTACTATATCATTATTAAAAGCATTAGATATTAATTCTCTATCTACATAAAAATCTTTATCATAACCAGAAACAGTTACAAAGCCATATCCTTTTTCTTTAACTGTTATTTTACCAGTTAATATTTTAGAATATATTTTTAAAGGCTTATATAATCCTATTTTTTTATCCTCTAATAATTCATTTAATAAAACATCTAATTCTTTAATTTTAGTTTTAAAATGAGAAGATATTTCACGTTCATATAATTCTTCATTTTCTAAAAAATAATCATATAATTCTTCTTTTGTTAATCTATATGATTTATTTATAGAATATGAATTATCAATTAATTTTATTTTATTATATTTAATTAATTTCTCTAAAATAAGATTTAACTCGTCACTATCAAAGATAGTTTGTTCAAGAAGACATTTAAATGTTAAATCTTTATTTTTTAAAATTTTAAGTATTAAATCTTCTTTATTCATTTAAATATCCTCCTTTTTGATAAAAAAATGAGATTGACTAGCAATCTCATTATATTATTAAGAATGTAATACAACACTTGTTATTACTAAAGAGACAAATAATAATGCTAAAACAAATGTTGTTCTTTGCATGAATAATTCTAAACCACGAACCTTTTGATTTTTGAATAATTCTGTTTTTGAACCATTGAAGGCATCATTTATGTCGTCTTTTGAAGATTGCATTAATACAATTATTATTAATAATACTGAAACAATTGCAACAAATATATCGATTAAAAAAGTCATATTAAGATACCTCCTAGACAAAGATAATTATACATAATTATTGTCTTTTATGCAAGTAAAATATTTTTTTATTTAACAATATCTAATATAAGCTTTGGATTTACTTTATTATTACCGATATTATATGCCTTTAAAATCATATCATATTCTAATTCATTGTTTGCTTTATTAGAATACATAAATGCAATTGCTTCGCCCTTATTAACTTTATCTCCTACCTTTTTAGATAGAACAATACCAACAGAATGATCAATATTATCTTCTATTTTTTGTCTTCCTGCACCCAAATACATTGCAGCATTACCAATAGCTAGGGCATCTATTTTTTCTACATATCCATCTTTTGTTGCCTCAACTGGTATTGTATATTTTGGCATTTCAAATTTATTAATATCTAAAATATATGATTTATCACCCTTTTGAGCTTCAACCATTTTAGCAAATGCCATTAATGCTTCTTTATTTTCAATTTGACGCTTAGCAAGGCTTATTGCCTCATCCATATCCTTAGCTTTTTTAGCCTCTAAAATTAAATCTGCTGCAGCTAGGATACATAATTCATTTAAATCCTTAGGACCTTTACCATTTAATGTATTAATAGCTTCAATTACTTCTAAGCTATTACCAACTGCCATACCTAAAGGTTCATCCATGTTTGTTAATATCGCAGTCATCTTCTTATTAAATTTATTACCGATAGATACCATTAATCTTGCAAGCTTTAATGCTTCTTCTTTAGTTTTCATAAAAGCACCAGCACCAACTTTTACATCAAGTACTATCGCATCAGCTCCAGCAGCTAATTTTTTAGACATAATTGATGAGGCAATTAAAGGAATAGATGGAACTGTACCTGTAACATCACGTAATGAATACAATAATTTATCTGCAGGTGCTAGCTTTTTAGTTTGACCCATTACAGCAGCATTTATTGTATTAACTTGATTTATAAATTCTTCTTCAGTTAAATTAATATCATATCCTGGAATAGATTCTAATTTATCTAAGGTACCACCAGTATGTCCTAAGCCTCTACCACTCATTTTAGCAACCTTTACACCAAGGGATGCACAAATAGGGGCAACAACTAATGTAGTTTTATCACCAACACCACCTGTTGAATGCTTATCAACTTTGATTCCATCAATTTGTGATAAATCTAATACATCACCACTATTCATCATACTTTCAGTTAAATAGAATACTTCATTATCAGTCATTCCATTAAAATAAATTGCCATTAAAAAGGCACTCATTTGATAATCAGGAATATCACCTTTTGTATATCCATCAATCATAAATTTAATTTCTTCTTTTGATAATTCTATATTATCTCTTTTTTTAATAATTATATCTACTTGTCTCATAAATTCACCATCTTATTATATATACCTAAGATATCTAGCTTGATATCTTCTTTATTTAAATTCTTCTTTAATTTTTCTAAATCATGTAATTTATCTTTTAAAATATTACATTCAATATAGAATTTATATTCACCCATTTTACTTTTCATAGGTCTTGATAAAATTGAATTTAAATTAATATCTAATTCATTAAATTCCTTTAAAATATGATACAATACACCACTTTTATCATGCATAATAGTTATTAATATAGATATACTTAAATCATCATATTTTAAATTTAAATTATCATTTTTACTTACAATAAAAAATCTTGTTTCATTATTCATTTTATCTTGGATATGAATCTTTTCTATATTGTATTTTTCATTTAATAAATGGATAGGAATAATTGCTGAAGAATTCTTTTCGTTTTTTAAAAAATCATTTAATGTTTGTGTATTAGATTCAGTTTTAATAATATTAAAATTATTATTTTTTATAAATTCTATACACTGACCATATGTTTTAAATTGAACATATAAATTTTTAATATCTTTAATATCCTTTTCGTTTGAAATAAAAACAAAATCAATTGGTAGCTTTAATTGATAAATTATATGATAACCATTATTAATTATGTAATCAACGCTTTCCATTACAAAGCCATCTAATGTATTTTCAAAAGGAAATATTGCAAATTCATTCTCTTTTAATGCTTCTGATGTTTTAAGTATTGAAGGATAATATATTAATTCTAAATCTATATTATTCTCACTTAAAAACTTCTTTGCTGCAATATCGCTATAAGTTCCTTTAGGACCTAAAACCGCCATTTTTTTCATAAACTATATTCTCCTTTAAATCCTGCATTATATAATCATTTTTAGAAAAATAATATAATGAAACATTTTTCTTTTCTTTAATTACATAATATTTATTATCATCAATTATTAAAGCACTATCCTCTTCTATTCCAAAAGAATCTAAATTATATTTTTTTATTTCATCATTATAGATTATTAAATCCTCATTTTGATAATGAGGACAAATACTTATGTTTAATAATCCTAAGCATTTAACCATTTTATAATTATAATTATGAAAATTATCACTATACATATACTTATCTCCCATAGATATTTTAGTATATAGCATAGCTCCTGCAGATATACCTGCATATATTTTATTTGAATCTAAGTATTTTATTAATATTTTATCTAAATTATATTTATAAAATATATCAACTAAATCATCTGATATACCACCAGATATGTATAATATATCTGATTCATTTAATAATTTATCGAAATCATAAATGTTATTATAATTTAAATATAATACATCACAATTTAAGTCTTTTACTAATTCTTTAAATTTATTGTTTGTTTTTTCTATATCCTTTGCTGCATAAGGACAAAAAAGTATTTTTGGTTTTTCTTTGTTTATTAAAGATAAAAGATGAGATTCTATTTTATTAGAAATATAATCTCTATTAACTTTTCCTCCAATTAAACAAAACTTAACCATTATTTTAATCTAGCCTCTAGTCTATATATAGGACCAAGCTTACTCCATTTTTCTTCAAATTCTGTTTCAATATTATCACTATATTTATCTAAATCCTTATGTAAGTCTAGTGAAATATTTGATATGCTAAAACCATTATTTGAAATTGATTCAAGAGAATATTCAAATAATAATCTATTATCTGTTTTAAAAAAGACTTCACCATTATTTACAATTATCTTTTTATATTCTTCTAAGAAATTAGGTGATGTTAATCTTCTTTTCGCATGACATTTCTTTGGCCATGGGTCTGAAAAATTTAAATAGATTCTTGATACTTCATTTGATGAAAATGAATTAGAAATCATTGCCGCATCAATTATTGCAAGCTTTAAATTAGCTAAATTTAAATCTAATACCTTTTCTAAGCATCTTAAAAGTACTGAATCAAATTTTTCAATCGCAATATAATTTATATCAGGATTTTTTGAAGCAAGCTCTGATATAAATTTTCCTTTACCACATCCTATTTCAATATGAATAGGGTTTGAATTATTAAATAGCTCATGCCATTTTCCTTTATAATCTTCAGGATTTTCAACAAAATATTTATTATCATTTTGCTTTAGTCTTTCTAAAGCATTTTTTACTTTTCTTAGTCTCATTTTGCAAGTTCCTTTATACTATCATAATAAATTTCAATTGAATCCTTGAAATCCTTTAACATCATATATTCATTTGCGATATGGCATGTATCAGGTGAACCTGGCATTACAGGTCCAAATGCTACAGCGTTTTTGAATTCTCTAGCATATGTACCACCACCAATTGTAATTGGACCGTTTTTATAATCATTAGTAACCTTTTGATATGAATTCATTAATGTCTTTACTAATTTAGATTCAGGAGATACAAAATGAACATCTGAT
>CADBQV010000201.1 GCA_902796895.1 uncultured Erysipelotrichaceae bacterium
ATCCTTAT
Organism: uncultured Erysipelotrichaceae bacterium; assembly: GCA_902796895.1. Classification (GTDB taxonomy): domain Bacteria; phylum Bacillota_I; class Bacilli_A; order Acholeplasmatales; family Anaeroplasmataceae; genus Anaeroplasma. The sequence goes on from CADBQV010000201.1 coordinate 9, forward strand.
AGTTTTAATTTTTAAAATAATATAGTTATTTTATAAATATTATTTGATATATCATAATTTATTGTTAAATTATATTTTTTAGCAAATAATTCAATTGAATCACTACCTAAACCATGACCCATAGCTAGATTTGTAGGTCTACCATCCTTATCAATTAAGATGATACCATCATAATTGTTTTTAACCTGCATTACAAGTCTACCATCATTATTGATAAATGTAAAATCAACAATACGATTATTTTTTAATTTCTTCGCAGCTTTAATTGCGTTATCTAAGCAATTAGATATTAATACTGCAGTTTCGTAAGAAGGAGTAGTAAGTGCATCTTCAATATTATTGATTTTAATATTTAACAATACATCCTCTTCCTTAGATTTAGATTCATAATAATCAATAATAGAATTAATAATAGGATCTTTACAGAATGTATTTGCTTTTGTCATTGTAATAGTTTCTGAATAATTATTGATAAATTCTAATGCTTCGGCATATTTTTCATTTTGAATTAATGTAGATACAGTAATTAAAATATGCTTCATATCATGACGAAGTATTTTAACTTCCTCATCTTTCTTTTCTCTTAATTTATATTGATCTTTTATATTATCAATTTGACCCTTCATTAAATTTAAATTAACATTTTCAGTTTCTACATCATAATAGCTTCTAAATGTAAAGTAGAAGATTAAAATTGATAATATATAAACTAATATAGATATTAAAGCTACTAAGTAGAAGAATTTATCTTTAGTATGTAAATATATTTCATGATCAATAAAAATCATTACAAGTACAACTACACCATATAACATAAACATCCATAAATATTTTGGTAATAATTCTTCAATTCTATCATGTAATTTCTTATAGAATTTTATTATGAATAATTCAATTATAGGAACTGCACTAAAAAGTACTAAATATACTAACCATAAGCCTACCATTGTATAACAAAAATACATTAATATTGCGACAGTATAATATGCTACAAAGACATTTATTGATAAGCTTGTAGATACTACTAAGTTTTTATGTCCTAAAAAAATTGCAAGAAGTGATAGTGGAATATAATATGAGAATGTATAACACATTAATATTTTATCTAATAAGTCATCATAATTAACTAAATTAGCATATATTAATATATTTGTTACTGCTATAACAAATGTTATAGGTATAGCAATTAATAAAGTCTTTTTTATATTATATTTTAATCCAAGACATGTGAGTAAAAAAACTAGTGAGAAAATACCAAGTAAGATATAAGGTATTTCAAGAATAATTCCATCTATCATTTTTTCTCACCAAGTAAATATTCTATATATTTATTTTTCACATCTTGGAATAATCTTTTAGAAATTGGAATAACTTCACCATTTTTAAGCTCAAATGATGAATCATTTCTAATAGATTTAATTGAATTTAAATTAACTAAAAAAGAAGAATGACAATTAATGAAATTATAATTATCATAATCAAATGGAATAGATTCTAAAAATTTAGATCTTAAAGATGTAGTAACTATAGGCTCACCCTTCGTTAAGTGAATTATCATTCGTCTATCACTTGATTCAATATATATTATATTTTTAATATCAACAGTTTCTTGGGCATGATCCATGCTTTTAATTGTAAATACATGCTTTTTAAGTGATTCTTTCTTTAAATCTAATAATTTATCGAAGCATTCTTTAATTTTATCTTTATTAATTGGCTTTAAGATATAATCAAAGGCTTGAACTTTAAATGCATCGATTGCGAATTCTTCAGATGATGTTTCAAATATAATAGTAGAAGAATCATTATATTTTCTAATTTCTTTTGCTACATCAACACCATTTTTTTGCATCATTACATCTAATATAAAAATATCATATTCATTAGTTTCTACAACCTTAAATCTATTAAGTAAGACTCTACAATCATTGAATCCTTCAATAGAAAAAGGTATTTCTTTTTCTTTGAAATATTCTACTAATGCATTTTTTAAATTTTCTAAATCCTGTGGAGTATCATCACAAATTGCAATTTTCATATGAAATTTCCTCCCTTTTTTTAATTATACCATAATAAAAATTATAATTTAACAATAAAAATTATAAAAATCACACATTTTACAATAATTTTTTGGTATAATACATATTGAAGGTGGCATTATGGATAAAATTATAGACGCATTAAAATTTTTTAATTTAGAAATAAAAGAAATATCATCTAGAGACTTACATTTAGTTTATTTAGGATATAAAAATAAATATGAAAATAATAATGAAATGTTAAATAAAATAGAATTAAATTATTTAATATTAAAAGACATTCAAAAGACTAATGATGCAATTAATAATTATTTAAATCCTAAAGTTGAAGAAGTAAAAACAGAAGTAGTTGAAATAGAAGAAAATATAAATAAAGAAGAAATTAATGAGACAATTAAGCCTAAATATGATCCTTATAATGAACCAGTAGAAATTAAGGATAGACCTACAGTATTTGGTACTGTTTTTGCCTTATTAATTCCTTTATATGGCTTATTTATCTTTTTCTTTTTAAGAAGAATAACACCAAAGACTGCTAAATTTTATTTAGTGCTTGCAATAATTGGATACATCATAAGTTTTGTTATGTTATTTATATTAATAAGACAACAATAAATATGAAAAAATGGGATTTAAAATCCCATTTTTTAGTGCTCATTAGTCTTCTTTTGGAAGTAATTCTAATCCATTTTTAGCTCTAATATAATTATCGATTTCATCTGCAGCAAGCTTAGTTGCGGCAACTGCTTCAACAACAGTTTTAGCACCTGATACTACATCACCTGCAGCGAATACACCAGGACGTGTTGTAGCACCTGTTTTAGTTGCTTCAATAAGTCCTTTTTTATTTGTATCAATCTCTTTTGTATTTTTAACGATATTTGACTGTGCACCCTGACCGATTGCGATAATTACAGATGTAGATTCAATCTTAAACCTTTTATCACTTTCAAATGAATATGTGACGTTACCATCACTATCAACATTTTTCACAACAGGCTCAACAATAATACCATCTTCCTCGATTTTAACAGTATTTAGATAATAATTCATCTTAACACCATCAACCATCGCAAGCTCTAATTCCTCTTTAAGTGCTGTAACATCCTCTTCACCCTTAAAGAAGATGATATCAACTTTAGCTCTTGTCTTTCTTAAAATTGTTCTAGCTGCATCCATCGCAACATTACCAGCACCAATTATTACAACTTTATTACCAAGCTGTGTATAGCTATCAGGATTTTTTAAATAATCAATTGCGAAATGGACATTTCCAAGTGTAACACCAGGAATTGAAAGCTTATTAGGCTTCCATACACCTGTACCAATGAATATTGCTTGATATCCATCTGAAAACATATCATCAATTGTAATTGATGGACCAACTAATGTATTTGGTCTAAAATAAATACCTAATTCTTCCATACGAAGTAATAATTTATCTAATAAATTCTTTGGTAATCTAAATTCTGGTATACCATATCTTAAGACACCACCAATTTTATCTTTTGAATCGATAATTGTAATTTTATATCCTCTTTTTGCTAAAATAATCGCAAGTGTTAATCCGGCAGGACCAGCACCAATTATCGCAACTCTTAAATTATTAGACTTGACCTTATGAATATTTGCTTTATCTAGATAAAATGTAGATATATAATTTTCTACCTCATAAAATTTAATTGGATCACCCTTTTTACCTAAAACACAATGACCCATACAATTTTTTTCATGAGGACATATTAAGCTACAAAATGCTGTAAGTGGGTTATTATCAAATAAGATTTTACCTGCTTCATCTAATTTACCATCTAATAACATTTGCATGATTAAAGGTATATCAGTTTTTACGGGACAGCCCTCTTTACACATTGGCTTTTTACATTTTAAACATCTTTTAGCCTCTTTAATAATATCTGCCATATCTAATTCACTCCAATCGTTTATATAATATAATTATATCAAATTTTTTATATTTTTAAATACTTATTATATTTAATGTGATAAAATAAACATATGAAAATTAAAATTATTGCAAATAATGATAATATAAGATTATCAGAGGAACTAAAACTTCATTTTTCAAAAAGAATGTATAAAAGTATTAAATCTAAAAATACTTTATTTTATGTTAATCAAAAATTAACAAATACATTTGAATTCATAAAAAAAGATGATGTAATTGAATTTGAATATGAAAATGTAATTAAATCAGAATTAAACTGGCCTATATATGAATCTAGTTTAGATATTATATATGAAAATGATAATTATTTAATTATTAATAAACCATATAATTTACTTTCAATTCCTACAACAAAAAACCCAAAAAGTGTTTATCAAGAAGTTATGTATTATCTAAAAGATAATAATGATAAATCTATAGCTATATTAAATAGATTAGATAAAGATACAGAAGGTTTAATGTTAATTGCTAAAAATCGTCTTGCGGCATCAAAAATGTCTAACGTCCATGAAAAAATGGAAAGAAGATATTTAGCACTACTTGAAGGTAGTGTAGATAATGATAGTGGTAAAATAATTAATTATATAGCTAAAGAAAAGGATTCAATAAAAAGATATATAACAGATGAAAAAAATGGAA
>CADBQV010000202.1 GCA_902796895.1 uncultured Erysipelotrichaceae bacterium
TATTTAAATGAAAGATTATTAAAAGATGGTGGTCATATTGGAGATGGAATTAGACCATCAGAAAGAAAAAAAGGATATGCCACTGAAATGATAAGACAAGCATTACCTATTTGTAAAAAACTTGGTATAGATAAAGTTTTAATGGTATGTTATAAGGATAATATAGGATCTAAAAAATCGATTATTAATAATGGTGGTATATTAGAAAATGAAATACCATCAGATGATGGAAAAATAGATCAAAGATATTGGATATATTTATGATGACAAAAATTATATTAGAAACTAAAAGATTAATATTAAGAGAGATGAATCTTCAAGATTTTTCAAGCTTGAAAAAAGTTTTATCTGATCCGATAAACATGAAATATTATCCAAAACCATATGATGATAATGGCGTAATGACATGGATTAATTGGTGTATGGATAGTTATAAAAAATATGGCTTTGGTCTTTATGCAGTTATATTAAAAGAAACAGGCGAAATGATTGGAGATTGCGGTATTTCAATTCAAAATATCGATAATGAATTAAAGCCTGAAATAGGTTATCATTTAAGATTGGATTATCATAATAAAGGCATTGGTCATGAAATGACTAGTGCTATAAAAGATTATTTTTTTAATAATTTTAATTATGATGAAGTATATTCATATATGAATATTAATAATATTCCATCTGAAAAAACAGCTATAAAAAATGGCATGACTTATATTAAAACATTTAATTCATCAAATGGTGAAGTAGATAAAGTATATAGAATTACAAGAAAAGAATGGGAAAAATAAGGGTTATATGAAACAAAATTATGAAAAATTAAAATATGAACAATATTTTATAGATACAACAGGTGATATTAATAATACCGGATTAAAGACTTTTCAAATTGAATATAAAAGTATTAATTATGAATATAAAGGTATATTAACTCATGCTAATTATTTTATAAGATATGATAATAAAAGAAATGTAATACAAATACATTTTGAAGGAACAAAGGATTTACCAGATTGGGTAACTAATTTTTTCTTTCAACCAAAATATTATGATTCATTTATGTGGAATAATAAAAAAATTACATTAAAAGTTCATAAATCATGGGCTATAATGTATAAAATAATGAAGCATTTTATAAGAAACGAAGTAAAAGAATTATTAAAATTATATCCTGATGCAGAAGTAGAAATTATAGGCTGGTCACTTGGTTCATCACAAGCAACATTATGTGCACAGGATTTAAATTATAATTTAGGTATTAAATCGCATTTATATACATTCGGTTCTGTAAATTTATTTAAAACTAATATATTTAACAGAAAAAAGACATTAAATTATTTAAAAAGCTGTTTAAAAAGCTATCATATATTTTGTAATAGAAGTGATATAGTTACATATTTAGTTCCTAGAATATTTGGATTTGTTAAATTAAATAGATTAAATATTAAAGGAAGATTTAAATTCTTTGGTCTTTTTAATGTATTAAAGAATCATTTTATATATGATAAGCCTGATGTATATGAAAAAATATATAAAAAAGAAAATAAAGCTTAGTTTTATTCATTATAATTTTTAAAAATTAATATTCTTGATAAATAAAATATCAAATGATATAATTAATTGGTTTTAACGATCAATTGGGAGTTGTTATAGTGAATAAAATAAAAAGCTTTTGGCAAATGCTTTCTAGAGATATTTATGTCGGTAGAAGACTTAAAAATAATTTGCTTGCGTTAACATTAGTTAGTATTCTTACATCAGTATTAGGCTTAGTATTAGTAATTTTAGATATAGTTACTAAAAATTATTTTATGCTTATACCTGCATTAATAACACTTATTGGTGGTATTTTATGTGGAATATTATCTGGTTTATTTAAAAAAAGAAAAATAGCAATATGGGTTCCTATTATATTTTGCCTTGTCGCATTCATATATTATGCCATAACTGGTGCGGCTAATGGTACTGCAATATTTTGGGCACTTTTAATGCCACTTGGCATATGCTATTTTGTAAATGTGAAAACAGGATTTTTAATGTCTTTATATTATATAATTTTCTTTTGTGTATTATTTTATACTCCATTAAACCAATATGTAAAAGATTATTATACTAAAGATATATTAGAAAGATTTCCGATGCTATTTACTGCAATGTCAGGATTTACATTAATTGCGATGATTCAATATCATAGAGTAGCATTAGTTGAAATCGATTACCAAAAGAAATTAAAAGAAGAAGTTGCAATACAAACAAAATATGCGACAGATAGGGCA
>CADBQV010000203.1 GCA_902796895.1 uncultured Erysipelotrichaceae bacterium
AGGTTCTATTGTTAAAACTGGCAATTTAAAATCATTATCTAATATATCAAATTTAACTTCTATATTATCAAATCTAATCATTTCAATTTCTGCATAAGCTTTAGCGTGCTTTATTTCATCTAAGATACTTACTGGTTCTGTTTTATTTAATGCATCAGTATTCATTCTTAAATATTTTGAAAAGCTATCTATAGTTTTACTTGCTAAAGCGGGATCTATATCACATAAAACCTGAATCGTAGCTAATGTGTTATAGATAAAATGAGGTTTAATTTGTGATAGCATTAAAGCTGTTGTTTTATCACGCATTTCTCTTTCATGCTTAATAGCGTCATTATATGCTCTATCATAGCTTAAATACATAAAGAATAATGCGGCACCAAAGGCGTATGCTTCTTGAGTATATGAATAGTTTAATTCTAATACCATAGATAATGCTTGAACAATAATTGCTTGAATTATTGTAAATATAATAATGATATTTACTTGCTTACGTGTTTTATTAATTTTAGTATCTACTATTGATATTATTATTAATAATATTAAATATATAGCGCATATTGCGTGTACTGTAAATCCTAAGAATGTTCTATCAAATATATTTGAACTATTATACCAAACTACAAATTGCATTGAAGGATTTTTATATGAGAATAATAAAAATGAATATATTATTGTATTAATTACAACACCAATCCATAATAAATATCTTTTCTTAGTTCTTATATTCATTCTTAAATAATAAAATAATACAATTATTACTGGTCTTAATGAATACGTTATAAATGAAAATAGATATCTTGGATAATTTTCATAATCTAAGTGATTATCATCAAATAATATTTCTAAAAATTCAAATGTTGATAATAATAAAATTGATATAATCATTATTATTAATATTTTTTTATCCTTTTTATTTATTTTAGATGCTATAGATATTACAAGTAATAATCCTAAGCACATAAAAAATAAGAAAAAGTGATCATTAAAATATTTTAAAAATTCCCTCATAATTTGCACCTATAAAATATAATTTATACATTAATTATATTAATTAATTTAGATTATTACAATAAAAATTACTGCTAGATTACTAACAGTAATTTCTATTATTTATATTATTTATTTAGTTACATTTAAATCCACCTTATATGTATCTGAATTGAACCATACATTTTTAGTACTACTTTGATTTAGTTTCTTATATGTATTATGTTCATCGATTGCATAGTATTGATAATATACCCAGTATTTAATTGTATGATATAGCTTTTTTGAATAATCCTTAATTTCCATTCTTAATTTTTGATTTGCAGGGAAGAATAATTCCATTTGTTCTTCTGTAATGTATGAATAATATCCTACTGCATATCCTGGATTGCATGTTTTAACATCACTTTTACCTAATAATTTACCTTCAACATCTACAACCTTCTTGCCATCTTTGTCATATAATTTAACATCATTATAGCAATTGAAGCTTACTCTACCATAATCGGCATTGTCCATTAATTCAACTAGTTTAATATTATCATTATTTTCTTTATTATAGTTATCTACATAATAACTATCTTGACTTCTTAAGTGAGCGATTATAATATCACTATCATGATTTTGATAAATATTATCAGTTTGAGTTGCAATAGATATTAATTCTTCTGGTCTTTCCCAATAAGTTTTAGCTGCTGCATTTAGAAGTGGACTTAATAACTGTGCGCCACCAGCTATAGCTTCGTTAGAATTAATTACTTTTACCATCTTATCATATGTTAGGCCTGCAGCACCTGTAGGTAATAATGCGTTAGTCATAACACCATACATGAATGTTTGGAATAATTTAGCCTTTAAATCACTAGTTTTGGCATCTTTATCTTTATAATTACCTTCTGAGAAATATGTTAATAGTTTTGTTAAACCTGGTTCAAATTTCTTAGCATAATCATCACGAGTACCTATATTCTTTGTTAATTCATCTAAGAATAATGTTGTTGTAATGTTTATATCATAATTAGCTTTTCTTTCATCTTTTGTTAATATCTTATCATTCATAACACCACCGATATTGCCTGTTATAGCATCTAGTGCGAATTTACCAACCTTTTCAATTGGTGTACCAATCATATCGAATTTTTCAGCTTTATAATTAGCCCAGTTACCATGATTTTCTATATATAATTTTTTGAATGTGTTTTCGTTTTGATCATAATTTTTAGGATCATAGAATTTAGTTTTGATGAACTTATCAATACCAAATCTAGTGAAGCCCCATTGGCTCATTGCTAGCTTTGGAACTAAATCATCTGGATTAACAATATTAAATATATTATTATAAATCTTATCCTTAGGTGCCTTTACTGTCTTAGAATTTATATTAGCGCCTTGAGGAGCTTCAAATGTATATGCATAAATATTATCATGCTTTAATTGAACTTTACCATTAAATAGCTTTTCATTCTTATCAAGCTTATTATCTAGTAAGCCTGCAGCTAAGTTAGCTGTAGCACCACCACGTGAGAAGCCTGAAATCCAAATCTTAACTTCGCCTTCAATACCCTTAGTATCAATATAATAATCTAAGAAATTGATAAGCTTATTTGCTGCGTTATACCAACCCTCATGCATATAATCAGAGTTTTTACCATTACCTAAAAATACATTGTTTCCCCACTCATTATAGTATCCACCTGAACGAGGTACAACACCAATTAGAGTTGATCCATCGCTTAGTTTTTTACTAGCTGCACCGATACCTATAGTATCGAATGTAGTTTTAGATCTATAGTCATTGTTTGAATCGAAATTTGAAAAGCCTAGAGATTCGAAGAATCCTTTAACCTTATTAGGTTGATTCTTATACCATTCATCTATTTGCTTATCATTGAATTCTCTTTTAATTTCACCTGCTGGTGATGAATAATTAGCCATATACAATGATAATGTAGCTAAATGTGGATTATATTTTGTTGATGCATCCTTAAAGAAATTATCTGAATAATACATCTTATTGTCATTATATGTTACAAGCTTAACATCTGGAGTAGTATTCACTTTTTCTTCTTTTGCTTGTGCAAATGAACACATTAAGCAAACGAATGGAGCTGCTAGAGCAAATGCTAAAACTGTTCTTGTTATTATCTTTCTCATTTTCATATTAATTACCTCCGAGTAATTTTTTTTATAATCTTAATTGATTACGGCTATAGTATATATAATTAGTGTTGCAAAATGTGAGTAACAAAAATATTTTTTTAAAAGAAAATAAAAAAAAGCACTTTCGTGCTAATTTTAAATTATTTAAATTCTAATATTTCTTCTTCTAATATAATATTAAAATCTGTATTATCTTTTATTGTTACAGATATAATAAAATCATCTTTATTTATAATATGAGAATAATATATATTATCTAAATATATTTTTTTACCATCAAAAGGTATTGATATAAATTCTTTTATATCTTTATTTATTCCCATTCCAATACATTTAGCCAAGCTTTCTTTAGATGTCCAAATCTTAAAAAAATCTATATCATTATTAATTAATTTAAATTCTATATCTGTTGATATATATCTTTTTAAATTTAAATCAACTTCTTTTATTTTTTCTATATCTATTCCTATATCTTTATTATAATATGCAAATATAACCATATTTTTAGCATGAGATATATTAAAATAGATATTATCACTTTTAGGCTTATTAAATTTATCTATATAATAATCCTTTATATATTTTTTCTTAAAATATGTAGATATAATATTTTGATATTCATTTTCTTTCTTTTTATATTTTTTAGAATTTATAATATCTATATCATTAATATATTTTAAATTATTAATAATATCATCATTTAATTTATCAATATCAAAATAATATAATTTAATTAAATTCATATATTCATCTTCTTTATAAAATATTTTTTAATTCATCTAATGATTTAATTTCATAGTCTGATATTTTATTTGTATCTTTAATATCTAATCTATTTAAATAAATTGTTTTAATACCTGCATTTTTACCACCAATTATATCAGTAGATAATCTATCACCTATAATTACATAATTTTCTTTATTATAATCATTTAAATCATTAAATATATATTCGAAAAATTTAATGTCAGGCTTATTATATCCTATTTTTTCAGATACATAATAATCCTTAAAATAATTATATATTTTAGCTTCCAATAGACGATTCTTTTGTGTCTCTAGCATTCCATTAGATGCCACAAATAAATCATATTTATTATATAGATAATCAAGTATATCTATATCATCATATAAATCTGCAGCTATTTTTAGATTATCACAATAATATTTATTACAAGATTCTATATCAAATTCTAATTTTAAATATTTTTTGAATTCATCAAATCTTTTAATTTGATATTCTATTCTTGTCATATATCCATCATTAAATCTATTAAACCAATATTCATTAATTTTAGAAAAATAATTTAAGTCTTCAATACTTAATTCATAATTAGCATAATCCTTAATTACTTTTTTTATTATTCTCTTTTCACTTTTTGAAAAATCAAGTAATGTACCATCTAAATCAAATAATATATATTTTATCATTTTATACCTACTATATTTATTATTACATATTCATTATTACAAAAGTTTTTAAATGGCATACCCCATTCAGATATTCCACTTGATACAATAAATGTTGTATTATCAATTTCCTTTTTACCATATACCTGATCATTTAAAAATGAAATAACCAAATGAGCAGGAAATAAATTACCACCATGAGTGTGTCCTGATAATACTAAATCAACCTTACCTTTTTCATTTTCATAATCTGCAGGCTGATGATCTAATAAAATCATATATTTATTTGTATCAATACCAGTTAATAAATCATCCATGTTTTTTCTTGGATATTTTTTATCATTTCTTCCAATTAAACAAAATTCATCAAACATAACATATTCATCAACTAATATTTTTACATTATTTTTTATTAATTCGTTTTCTAAATCTGATGTATTAAAATCTCTATAATTATAATATCCTCTATCGTGATTACCATATACAAAATATACGCCATATTTTGTGTTAATTAACGATAGTGCATAACATGATTTTACCATATCTTCTTTTTTAGTATCATCATCAACAAAATCACCTGTAATAACTAATAAATCTACATTTTCTTTATCTATTTCTTTTATATATTCTATAAATTTATCACCATCTATAGTATTTCCTATATGTGAATCAGATATTTGAGCTATTTTAAGATTTGAAATACTTTTTAATGTATTTATATCATATGTCTTTTTATATACACTTAATCCTAAAAATAAAGATATTAAAATATATACAAATGATAAGCCAATAGCTATAAAATTATATTTATAATATTTCTTTTCTCTATTTTTATTAATGAAATAAAAGATAATATCAAATATAAGCATAAATATAAATACATGAACATATATAATAGGTATAGCATATAATTTAATGAATGATATTAAAAATAATATTAAACATATACCAATAGATATTAAATGTCTAACAATTTTACTTTCTATTTTCTTTATATATTTAATTTGTAATATTTTATAATAAAAATAAAGTAGACACATTATATCAAGTGATATAAACATTAAATCAAACATAATAATTCACCTAAATTAATTATATATGAAAAAATACCACTTTTTAAGTGGTAATTTCATCATTTTTTATTCTTTTTAATACTAAAAAATGCTTAATTATAAAATTAATAGCTATTAAAAATGTTAATAAGATAACAATTATTTGAAATGAAAATTCAATATATTTAACACTTACATATAACACTTCAGATTTATCAAATGTTCTTATCATTGTAAATTCTAGCATAAACATTGTAAATGTTGCTGAAATTAAAGACATTGAAGAATATATTTTCTTTCTTTCATTTTTTGTGCCTTTATTATGAATAATACCATATATTGCGATAGATAATTTAATAAAAGCATATAAGGCATAGCCATATATCATCCAATCAAAATAGAATTCATATAATTCTTTATCAGTTAATGTTTTTACAACTGTAATACTTAAAGGTGTTAGGGCTAAGAATAATATTAAAGCAGATGTAAAATATAATATTTTTAAATATTTATTATTTTTACATAGAAAATAAATTATTATTCTTCCTAGCATAAATATATAGCTAAATATTGCATAACATAGCATATACCAAGAAAAAGACATGAAAGATAATATTAAATGCATTGTAGCAATAATAAATAAAGATATAACAGACATAAAAAAGCCTAAATCATATTTATTATATAAATTTAATATTTTATCTTTCATATTCTTATCCTCGATATATTAATATTTATAAATAATAACAATAATTTATTTTATTTTTCCCAAGGGAAAACATAATTAAGCTTTAAGGCATCTCTAACTTCGCTCATTTCCTTTTGAACTGGCTCAGAAATAGGTACGCCTGTATTTTTTCTTTCTTGCCATACTAGATATTCTTTTTCACCTGCAGTATAGATTCTACTTTCCCCAGGTGCTTTTTTAGAATTACGAATGCTTCTAATAATATCTCCAGCTTTTTTTCTACATAATTCTTCGCCTAAGAAATGGTTAGTATCTATTGCGATAAAGAAATGTCCTAAATGATATGGTCTAATATTACCATTTTCGTCTTTTCCGTTTAAATCTTTTCCATAAATACCATCTTGTAAGCATGCAGATAATAATTCAACAGCTAGGGCATATCCAAATCCCTTATATCCACCTAAAGCCTCACCAATACCACCAAGTGTTGTAAGTGCAGCCTCACCATTTCTAATCTTTTTAAGGGCAACACCTGCATCACCTTCTACTGGCTTCCCATCAAGACCAATGATAGTTCCAGGATGAACATTTTCACCAATTCTTTCATAATATTCTATTTTACCATTTTGAGTAATTGATGATGCACAGTCAATAACGAAATCAAATTCTTCATCTGTAGGAATTCCTATAGTTAAAGGGTTAGTACCAAACATACCTTCAACACCAAATGTAGGTGCAACTGAAGGACGAGCGTTAGTACCTGTTATCCCAATGCAACCTGCCTTTGTAGCCATAGTAGCATAATATCCTGCAATACCATAATGGCATGAATTTCTTACAACTACCATACCCATACCATATTTTTTAGCCTTTTCAATTGCTAAATTCATTGATTTATAACCAATTACTTGGCCCATTCCATCATGACCATCAACAACAGCTGTAGTTTCAGTTTCTTTTATTATTTCATAATTAGTAATTGGGTTTTGAATTCCTTTAACGATTCTATCAATATAAATAGGCTTAAATCTATTACAGCCGTGTGATTCAATTCCTCTTTTATCTGATTCAAGTAAGACATCTGTACAAATTTTAGCATCCTCAAGAGGCACTCCATATCCTACAAATGCATCAGTTATAAAATCATATGCAGTTTTCCAATCTAAATTAATTCTCATATCTTTCTCCTAATTTAAATAATGGCATCTCAAATAAAGATGCCATTAAATTTTTTTATTTTCTTGGATTTTTAATATTAGCTTGTGCAGCAGCTAGTCTAGCAACAGGTACTCTAAATGGTGAACAAGATACATAATCTAATCCAGCATTATGATAATAATCGATACTTCTTGCATCGCCACCAGTTTCTCCACATACACCAACATGTAGGTCACTTCTTGTTTGTCTACCTAATTTAACACTCATGCTAACAAGCTTACCAACACCATCAGTATCAAGTGTCTTGAATGGATCAAATTCTAAAATCTTAGTTTCATAATAAGATGGTAAGAATTTAGATGCATCATCACGTGAGAAGCCAAATGTCATTTGTGTTAAGTCATTTGTACCAAATGAGAAGAATTCTGCTTCTTTTGCAATTTCATCTGATAATAAAGCAGCACGTGGAATTTCAATCATTGTACCAACATGATATTTCATATCGATATTTGCTTTTTTAATACATTCATCAGCAGTTTTAACAATAATATCTTTTACATATTTTAATTCTTTTACTTCAAGTACAAGTGGTACCATGATTTCAGGTTCTACTTTAATACCTTTTTTACATGTATTAATTGCAGCTTGAATAATAGCCTTTGTTTGCATTACACAAATTTCAGGATAAGTAACTGCTAAACGGCATCCTCTATGACCCATCATAGGGTTAGATTCATGTAATTCATGAATTCTATCTTTAACTTGTAATACAGTTTTATTTAATGCTTTAGCTAATTCTTCAATTAATGATTCTTCTTTAGGTAAGAATTCATGAAGTGGTGGGTCAAGTAATCTAACATTTACATTCATACCATTCATGATTTCATATAAATCTTCGAAATCCTTTTGTTGCATTGGAAGTAATTCATTTAATGCAGCTTCTCTACCTTCTTTAGTATCAGCTAAAATCATCTTTCTCATAGAGAAAATTCTATCTTTATCAAAGAACATATGTTCAGTACGGCATAAACCAATACCTTCAGCACCAAATTCAACAGCTTTTTTAGCATCTCTTGGATTATCAGCATTAGTTCTTACACGTAGGTATCTATTATCATCAACCCATTTCATGAATCTACCAAATGTACCACTTGTTAAATCAGGAGATACAGTTTTAATAGCACCTAAGTATACATTACCTGTTGAACCATCAACACTAAATTCATCCTTATCAGTATAAACTTTTCCGTTAATTGTAACAGTCTTAGCTTCTTCATCAATAATAGCATCACTACATCCACAAACACAGCACTTACCCATACCACGAGCAACTACTGCAGCATGGCTTGTCATACCACCACGCATTGTTAATATACCTTCTGATGATATCATACCAACGATATCCTCAGGTGATGTTTCAGTTCTAACTAAAATAACCTTTTCGCCTTTTTTATGTCTTAATTCTGCTTCTTCAGCACTAAATGCTAAATAACCAGTACCGGCACCAGGTCCTGCAGGCAATCCCTTAGCAATAGGTGTCTTTGTTTTAATTTCATTTCTATCGAAATCAGGAAGTAATAATTTATCAAAGCTTTGAGCATCAATTCTTGATACTGCTTCTTTTTCATCAATTAATCCTTCATCTACTAAATCACAAGCAATCTTTAGGGCAGCTTGTGGAGTTCTTTTACCATTTCTTGTTTGTAAGAAATATAATTTACCTTCTTCAACAGTAAATTCCATATCTTGCATATCTCTATAATGATTTTCCATAAGCTTAATAGTCTTCATGAAATCATCATAAACCTTAGGCATTCTCTTTTGTAATTCTTCAATATGAAGTGGAGTTCTTATACCAGCAACAACATCCTCACCTTGTGCATTAGGTAAATATTCAGCTGATACTTTATTTTCACCTGTTGCCGGATTTCTTGAGAAGGCAACACCTATACATGATGTTTCTCCTTTATTACCAAATACCATTGATTGAACATTTACAGCTGTTCCCCAATCAT
>CADBQV010000204.1 GCA_902796895.1 uncultured Erysipelotrichaceae bacterium
GATAAAACACTTTTTAATAGTTCATCTTTTTTCATTTAAAATATTCCTCCTCGTATAATAATAGTCAGAATATATTAATTTTTTTCTTTAAAATATAAAAAAAATAAAAAAATATCTTAAAGATTTAAAAATCCTCAAGATATTTTAATAATTATTTAATTATACTAATATTTCCAAATAGCATTAATTTAGGACCTTTTAATTCACTTGAATAATCTACTTCCTTAGATAAAGTTAAATCGTTTAATGCCTCACTTAACTTAGCTGAAATAGAAATGCCTGTATAAGGTATTACTAAACCATCCTTGTGAAGTAAACCAAGTCTTACTTCTCCACCTAAATAATCGTTATACATATCTACTTGAATACCTGATAATGATACACATTCAAAATATGGTTCTTTAAAATCTTTAATAGATGTTTTACCACATTCTATTTCCATACAAGGTAGGTTACCTGTAGATTCTTTATTTAAATAGCTTGCGAATTGCTTAGAACCATAATTATTTACAACTATGCCATCTTTAACAACTAAAGTATCTTTTAGTGATTCACCCTCACCATCAAATATTTTACTATTAGATAAGCCTTTAATGCTTCCTTTAAGTGTAATATTTAATTTATCGTTAATTGGATTTGATTGTAATTTATCTCCTATATTAAATATAGATACTTGTTGATATACATTTGAATAATTGAAATTAGATGTAATATATGAAAATAATTCTGCCATATCACTAATTCTAAATGCTACTTTAATAGGATTGATATCAAAATCTAAATTCTTAGCTTCAAATCTTAATTTAACATCTGATAAATTCTCTTTTAAAGTTTGAAGTAAGTGTGCTTCATCAAAATTATTGAAATGAATTGCTTCATATAATTCTACTGAATCACCTTTAGTATATGTAGGAATAGCTTCAATCATCGCATCATAATATTTTTGAATTCTTTTAACATTATTACTTCTAATAATAGTTTCTTCATACTTATTAACAAAGATTTCAAGTGCGTTAATTGATTGATAATTATCCATATCTAATTTCAATATGGCATTAGCTATTTTAGATGATAATTCATTTAATGTATAATTTTTGAAATTAGAATCTATTTCATCTAATGAATTAATATCTTTAATAGTTTCATAATCTTTATCATTAATATTCTTTGCTAGATTTGCCATTAGATTCAATTCATTTTCAAATTCTTCTTTTGAAGTACTTGAAAATACTTCTAGATTGACACTACCAATATATAAATCATGTCTTACATAGATAGTTACAGTATAGTCAACTGTATTAGTATGTCTTACTGTCTCTAAATTCTTTTTAACAAAGAATAGCTCACTAGATTCTTTTTTTAATTCTTTTAATTTATATTCACTTATAATTTTATTATTATTTAATACTTCAATAATTTCATTTAATATCATGATAACTTACACCTTGCCTTTAAATTAGCGCCACCATCAGATACTCTAACCCATTCTTTGTAGCCCTTTCCACAAGAACCTGAACCAATTACTAAAAATCCATCAGATACCATTGATATAGATTTTAATAAATCGGGAACAAATCCTGACATTACAACAGGTGATACATAATTATCAGTTAATTTACCATCTACAATTTCAATACCATATTCTGCTGTACATTGGATATTCCAGTTTTTAGGATCTTCCATACCATTGTTTGTTTCAAATAGCATATAACCATGCTTAACAGATTTAATCATGTCTTCTAATTTTGCATTTCCACTTGAAATAAATGTATTAGTCATTCTTGTATATGCTTTATTCTTATATGATTGTCTTCTACCATTACCTGTAGGCTTTGTGCCAAGTAGTGTTGCAGAAACTAAATCTGAAATACCAGATTTTAAAATACCATTTTCAATGATTTGTGTATCAGATGCTAAAACACCATCATCATCAAAGAAATATGATGCAGTTGAAAATGCTGCACTTGCACCATCATGCATGTTTACAATATTTGATGCTACATCCTTGTTGATGAAATATTTTGCCATAGCTCTATCTTTTACAAATTGATCCATCTCTACGCCATGACCAAATGCTTCATGGGCGATTAAGCCTGTAATTGAATAATCTGTAATGATATCATATACACCTGGCTGAATTGGTTTAGCTTTAGTTAAGCATTCTGCTTTCTTTAAGATATTTTCAATTAATATATCAGTATCCTTAAAACAATCTAAGATATTATTAGAATAAGTAAATTCTCTTGGCATTACAGTTTTACCATTATTATTATAAATTAATATTAAACCCATATTAGACCAAGTATAATATTGGCTTAATTCCTTATTCTTACTTATAAACATTTTAGATACATCAAGTGTATTTAGCATAGTAATAACATTAATAACATGTTCTTTACCATTTAATTTATTTTTTAATTCATTTAAAAGTGATAATTTTTTATTATCATCTACTAAATCAAAATCAGATTCTCTTACAAAATCCTTAATTAATTTTTCTTCTTGAATCTTATTTGGCTTTATTTCAAGCTTTTTAAGTGATTCATCAATTTTAACTGAATCTAATATTTCTTTAGCAAGTGCTTTAATATCATCTGGCATAGATTCTTTTGAATATTCAAAGAAAGCTCCGCCCTTATTCATTTTAACAACAAAGCCACATTCTTGAGAAATACTATTAGATATGTTAGTTGTCTTGTTAGTAACTCTTATTATCTTATTTTTAACATCAGTTAATAATATAGATACGTAATCAAATGAATCTGATAAGATATTTACTAACTCTTTTGCTTTTTCTTTATTATTTTTTAAATAATTTGAAAACATAAAATACTCCTTTTCTTATTTAATTTTAAGTGCTCTTAAGGCATTTAATATGGCAATTACTAAAATACCTACATCACCAAAAATAGCTAGCCACATAGGTACTTCAAATTTATTCATAAATGATAAATTAGATATAATCGCAAGTAACAATATTATAACCTTTATTCCTATAGAAATAAAGATATTTTCATATACAATTCTTTTAGTTTTCTTAGATATTTTAATTAATTTTAAAATTGCAAGTAAATTATCATTTAAAATGACGATATCAGATGCTTCAATTGCGGCATCACTACCTAAGCTTCCCATTGAAATACCTACATCTGCTAAAGCTAGGACTGGGGCATCATTAATACCATCGCCTACAAAGGCAGTTTTTTTATTTATTTTGTTATTTTCTTTTATTATTTCTTCTGCCTTTGAAACTTTATCAAGAGGTAATAATTCATAATAATATTTTTTAATATTTAATTCATTTGCTACATCTATAACATTATTTTTATTATCGCCAGATAATATAATTACTTCTTTATCTAATTGGTTAATAGAATTAACCATTTCTTTAGCTTCTTTTTTGATTTGATCTTTTAATTTTATATAACCTATTAAATTATTTTCTTTAGCTACATATAATACATTTAATTTTTCATCATTTTTTATATTAATATTATATTTTTTCATTAATTTATATGAACCAATATAATAATTAATATCATCTTTAATACCTTTAATACCTAAACCAGGTTCTTCATATGTCTTAAATTCATAATACTTTGTATCATATTCTTTTATAGCTTCTGCAAGTGGGTGATTAGAATTAATTTCTAATCCTTTAGCTATTTTCATTAATTCTAATTTATCACCTGATATAATTTCATCAATTACAAATTTAGCATTAGTAATAGTACCTGTCTTATCGACAATTATAGATTTGACATTTGACATACTATCTAGGTATGTAGAACCTTTAATTATGATCTTTTCTTTAGCTGCAGCACCAATACCTGCAAAATAAGTTAAAGGTATAGATACAACAAGCGCACAAGGGCAAGATACTACAAGACATAATAATGATACATATAAATAATCTTTAAACAAATCTTTACTAAATCCATTAATTAAACCTAATATAGTTGGAATAACTAAAGCTAATGTTAAAGCTATAGCTACTACTATTGGTGTATAAATATGAGCAAATTTAGAAATGATTTTTTCACTTTTTGATTTTCTAAATGTTGAATTTTCAACCATTTCTATAATCTTAGCTGCAGTTGAATCCTCATATTTCTTTAATACTTTTAATTTTAATACACTATATTTATTAATAGAACCAGATAATACATTATCATTTTCATTTATGCTTATATCTATAGCCTCGCCTGTAAGTGATGCTTGATTGATTACACCACTTGTAAGTGCTAAACCATCAACAGGCACTACCTCACCAGGATATACTAATATAATGTCATTAACATTAACATCTTCAGGATTAATATCTTTATTTGATTCTAAATGGCATTTAGTTACCTTTAGATTCATTACATCAGTAATTTTATTCTTACTTCTTGTAACTGCAATATGCTGAAATAATTCACCAACCTGATAAAAAATCATGATTGCTGATGCTTCACTATATTCTACCTTAGATAAAAATCTAATGAAAAAGGCACCAAGTGATGCGATAGCCATTAAAAAGTTTTCATCTAATAATTTTCCTTTAAAGATATTTTTTATAGCATTTAATAATACTTCATATCCTATAATTAGATATGATAATGAAAAAATTATTAAAACAATAATCTCTTTATAATCAAATAATAATTCATCTTCTATATTATAGATATGTAAAAATATTATTCCTATAATCCATAATATAATAGATATTATTAATCTAATTATTAATATTTTGGATTTTTTATCTATCATAATAATATTTCCATTTCTGGTTCTACTTCTTTAGCTACCTTAACTATTTCATTTAATAATTCTTCATTTTCATATTCTATTAGCATCTTAGATGCGACAAATGATAATTCTACCTTTACACCTTTAATCTTGTTTAGCTTCTTTTCTAATTTGTTAGCACATGCTGCACAACATAAACCTTTAAACTTTACTATCTTTTCCATAATATTCTCCTTATTTATAGTTGAACGTTTGTTCAACTGTTTTCTTTTTTAAAAGCATGCTATTCTCTAACATGCTCTAATGCACAATCAAATATTTGCTTTACGTGATCATCATTAATTGTATAATAGATTTCTTTACCATCTCTTCTAGATCTTAAAAGCTTAGAATCCTTTAATACTCTTAATTGATGACTAATAGCAGATTTTGTCATTTCTAAATTAACACAAATATCCGTCACACATAATTCCTTATTTTCAAGCAGGAATAATATTCTTACTCTTGTTTGATCTCCTAATATTTTAAATAAGTTTGATACTTCTTCTGATTCTTTAAAATCAATCATTATATCACCAACCTTACAAACATATTATATCACAGTTGAACGGTTTGTCAACTGTTCAATCATTTTTTTTTTTATAATAGCATCAGACAATCATAATAATGGTATCATTAAATTGCCATATTAATATGGTTCATTTGGAGGAGACAACAGAATGATACACTTCTACTCGGAGGGAACAACGGGTAGTTAGGAGGTATTAGGTGGAATACCTAATAATTCTTATTGTGATAATGGTATTAATCA
>CADBQV010000205.1 GCA_902796895.1 uncultured Erysipelotrichaceae bacterium
CAGTATATACTAATGCAAATCCTTCTTCTAATGTGAAGAATACTGCACCCTTTGGATCATAATTATATTTTGTAACATCCTTATCAGGATTGTAAGGAACTGTTACTTTTAAATCAGGGTTAGTAATATGTGTATAACCAATAATTTCCTTACCCTTTAATACTACTTGAATATCAATATAGTTTTCATGATTTTCAAAAAAACATTCTTCAAGTGGTCTTGCTACATATGTATCTCTATTTGCGTATACATTTGTACCATCTACTACTGTTTTTCCTTTAGGTAAATTAAGCATTCCTTCAATACCTAAAGATTCCATCCAATTAATCGCAGTATCGATATTTTTTGCAATACCTTTATAACGATATAAATCGGCTAATTTTCCAACTATCATTTTTAATCTCCTTAAATTTTATCTAACTACTTCTGCACTACCATTTGCAGCCATAAATGTTTCTATATCTTCACAAGAGAATGTTGAAGCATCACCATAAATTGTATGCTTTAATACTGATGTTGAAAGACCATATCTAACTGCATATTTTGGATCATTATAATCTTTTAATAAACCATGAATAACACCTGATGCAAATGCATCACCGCCACCAATTCTATCATAAATATTGAAACGAATTGGATCTGTTAATTCCCATGATAAATCATTACCATCTAATTTGAAATAGTAACCAGCTAGTGAATTATCTGTAGCAGTATATACTACACGATCTGTACCAAATATATAATGTAGGTTATATTTTCTTATCATCTTAGGGAAAACATTTCTTCTCTTTTCTGATAATGTAGTTCCTGTAAAGTCTTTATCTAATTCGATTTCCAAGATAGTATTAGCATCATAGAAGCTTGCAAATACTATATCTACATAATTCATAAATTCTTTATAAACAGGTCTAGCTTCTTCTACAGTCCATAATCTTGAACGATAGTTAAAGTCAAAACTAATAGGTACATTATACTTTTTGGCTTCTTTTACTGCTCTTAAAGCAACTTTTCTTACTCTTTCACCTAAAGCTAATGTTATTCCTGATAAATGGAACCATGTTGCATCTTTAAATATTTCTTCCCAATTAAATTCATCTTCTTGAATTCTTGTTATAGCAGAGTGCTTACGGTTATAAATAACCTTTGAAGATCTACCACCAAAACCAGTTTCAAGGAAATAAATACCAATTGTTGTAGAACCTCTTACAACATAATCTGTATTAACACCATTTGATAATAAATGAGTTATTGCTCCATCACCAAGTTGATTAGGTGGAAGCTTAGACATGAAATATGTCTTATGTCCCATATGAGATAATGCGACAGCAACATTTGCTTCTCCTCCACCATAATTAACTACAAATGAATGAGTTTGATTAATTGTTGCATAATCTGGCGTAGATAATCTCATCATTATTTCGCCAAATGTAATAATTTTTTCTTTTTTCATTTTATATCAAACCCATTTTCAATTTATTTAAATTCTGATATTTTAAATTATTTTTTCATTTCTGCTCTAGCTTTAGCAACTGCTTCAACATATTGTCTAGCTCTTTCAGTTGTTAATTCTAGATTTCCTTCAGTAGCAGGTTTAGTCATATGAGAACCTGAAGAAATAGCTACTGCACCAGCTTTAATCCAGTCAGCTGCGTTTTCAAGGTTAACTCCTCCTGAAGGCATTAAGTTAGCATAAGGGATAGGTCCTTTTACATCCTTAATGAAAGCAGGTCCTAGCATATCGCCAGGGAATACTTTAATTACATCACTACCATATTCCATAGCTGTTACAATTTCTTTAATTGTTTGAGTTCCAGGTACGTAAGGTACTTGGTATCTGTTACATAATAATGCAACTTCTGTGTTGAATGATGGTGCAACAATAAATTCTGCACCAGCTAAAATTGCTGCTCTAGCAGTTTCAGGATCTAATACTGATCCAGCACCTACAACTAATTTAGAAGCAGGAATTTCTTTCTTTAAAGCTCTAATAACACTGTCAGCACCAGGTACTGTGAATGTAACTTCGATAGCTTCTACACCACCGTCAGTACAAGCTTTTGCGATATTAATTGCTTCTTGTTCAGATTTAGCACGAACAACAGCAACTACACCAACTTTTGCAATTCTGTTTAAAACATCAAATTTTTTCATATTTTAAATTACCCTCTTTCTCTTATATATTTTTTGACAAAAATATACTATTATTATTATAAATTGAATTAAATGTTTTGTCAATTATAGTTATATATTATATAACTTAATTAAAATTTTAGATTTTGACACAAAAATGGCATAAATTGTATATCAAAAAAATAAAAACTCCTAATGCAATTTAGGAGTTTAAATCATTTATTGTCTTCTTAAGCCATGACAGAATTTGAATTTTCTTCCGCTTCCACAAGGACATGGATCGTTAGGACCAACATTTACAAATGGATTATTCTTTTCACTATTTACAACTGGCTTTCCTGCATTAGTTGTACTTAAATCTTGGTTAGTAGATAAGCTCTTTAATTCATCCTTTTGTTCTTGTTGTCTTTGAATTCTTACTCTAGCATGCATTGCTGTAATGAATATTTCTTCATTCATTCTTCTATTTAAATCTTGGAACTTCTTATATCCTTCTCTTTGATATAATTCAAGTGGATCTTGATTTGCATAGCTTTGTAGATGAATACCATGTCTAAAGCCTGCCATATCATCGATATGCTCTCTCCAATTTTTATCAAGAATAGGAAGAATTATTCTCTTTATAAACATCATGATGTTATTTTCAATAAAATTAGGATCATCAATTAATTGTTGTTCAGGAACAATTTCTTTTAAATCTTCTCTTAATTTATTCATTCTTGAATCAAATAATTCACAAACCTTATCATAAATATATTTAATGATATCTTGGTCATCATCATAATCCTTTATGACATTTACATCTAAGATGTCTTCACCTATTAATCTTTCATTGAATAATTTAGTAAGCTTTTCATCATCGAATTTTTCAGGCATTTCCATGAATTCGCCAACTTTATTTTCAATTGCGATTTTTAAGATTGATTTTAAAACCTCATCAAGTTTTTCTGCTTTAACAACTTGTTGACGTTCTGCATAGAATGTTTCTCTTTGTCTTCTGATTACATCATCATATTTTAAGATATTTTTACGTGAATCGTAGTTAATACCTTCAATCTTTGTTTGAGCCATTGTAATCATTTTAACAAGCATCTTGCTTTCAAGTGGTTTAGTTTCATCATCATCATTCATCATACGAATGATTGTTGCAAGTCTATTTTTAAATGATTCACCACCGAATCTTACCATCAATTCATCTTCTGTAGATAAGAAGAATCTTGAATAACCTGGGTCACCTTGACGACCAGCACGTCCACGTAACTGATTATCAATACGACGTGATTCAAATCTTTCAGTACCAAGTACTGCAAGACCACCTAATTCTTTTACACCAGGTCCAAGCTTAATATCGGTACCACGTCCAGCCATGTTTGTAGATATTGTAATTGCTCCAAGCTCACCAGCATGTGATACAATTTCTGCTTCACGTGCGTTATTCTTAGCATTTAAGACTTCGTGAGGAAGACCAATTTTTTCTAACATTTCATGTAATAATTCTGAAGTTTCAACATTTGCAGTACCAACTAAGATTGGTTGACCTTTTTCATGTCTTTGTCTAATATCTTCAACTAAAGCATTAAATTTAAATTCAGGAGTTAAGAATACTAAATCAGGAGCATCATTTCTAATAACAGGACGGTTTGTAGGAACTTCTACAACATACATGTTATAAATATCTCTAAATTCTTCTTCCTCAGTTTTTGCAGTACCTGTCATACCTGCTAATTTCTTATACATTCTAAAGAAATTTTGGTATGTAATAGTTGCAACTGTAATAGTTTCCTTTTTAATTTCAACGCCTTCTTTAGCTTCAAGAGCTTGATGTAGGCCTTCACTAAATTGACGACCCTTTAAAATACGACCAGTAGATTGATCAACGATTAATACTTCGCCCTCATCAGAAACTACATATTCTTTTCCGTTTGCGAAAATATATACAGCCTTTAAGGCATTATTAATTCTATGAACTAATGTAACATGTTCAATATCATATAAGTTTTCAACTTTAAAATATCTTTCTGCTTTATTAACACCTTGAGGAGTTAATACGATAGTTCTTGATTCTTCATCAATTGTAAAATCGTCTTCATTTTTTAATGTTTTAACAAATCTATCTGCTCTTTCATATAAACCATTATCATCCTTTGTAGGACCAGATATGATAAGTGGTGTTCTTGCATCATCAATTAAAATTGAGTCAACCTCATCGATGATAGCGAAATTTAATCCCTTAAGCTGAGTAACTTCCTCAAAATTAGGAACCATATTATCTCTTAAATAGTCAAAGCCTAATTCAGAGTTTGTTGAATAAATGATATCACATGAATAAACTTCTCTTTTTTGTTGTCTATCAAGTTCACGTAAATTTAATCCTACAGTTAAACCCATAAAACGATAAATATCACCGATAGGACCTTCAGTTTCTCTTCCTGCTAGGTATTCGTTTACTGTAACAATATGAACACCCTCACCTGATAAGGCATTTAAATAAGCAGGGAATACACCTGTTAATGTTTTACCTTCACCAGTTTTCATTTCAGCAATATTACCACCATGAATAGCTATCGCACCTACAAGCTGAACAAAATAAGCTTTCATACCTGTAACACGATAAGCTGCTTCTCTTACTGCAGCATATGCTTCAACTAATATATCGTCTAATGTTTTACCATTTTTTAGTAATTCTTTAAAATAATTTGTTTTTGCTTTTAATTCGTCATCAGAAAGCTTAGACATTACATCATCTAAGGCCATTATTTTTTTGGCAATTTTTTCACATCTTTTTTCTTCTTTTCTTCCTGAATCAAACAATTTTGCTAATCCCATATTAATACCAAACTAAAGAATAGTTATATCCTTTCTAAAAATAATACATATCAATGTTTATTTTACAATAAAAAATTGCTTTTTTCAATAAAATATAATTTTATTTGAAAAGGAAAAAAAAGAGGACCGAGGTCCTCCCTAGTTGCCTATAAGCCATGTTCTGTATTAGGTAATCATTTATCTACGAATAAATCGTCCGTTTTCATCTTCATTTTGACTCCAACGATTCCCCTACCAAATTTGGGTTTCTAGCTTGTGGGGTTTACCAACGTTTCATTTTAATCTTTCGATTAAACTCGTCTCTGTGGCACTTTATGGAATAAATCATATCATAAGACTTAGATTATCTTCCGCCGTCACCAAAAGGTGCCTAGCCTTATTTATTAAACTAGCGCAAACACTACAATCATCTCAGATTGTGCTAGCATGGACTTTCCTAACATTTCTGCTCGATTACCAGGCTTCCATAAATATTTTATCAAAAAATAATTAATTTACAAGAAAAATTTTAGGGATATGAATTAACATATCCCTACTTATTATTCAGTTACTTCTTCTTTCTTTTCGAATTTCTTTTGTGCATCTTTTAATGCATCTTTTCTAGATAAATCGATTTGTCCTTTTTCGTTAACTGCAATACATTTTACAATGATTTCATCATTTAAAGAAACTACATCTTCAGGCTTTTCAATTCTTTCTTGAGCAAGCTTAGAAATATGACATAAGCCTTCAGTTCCTGGCCATAATTCTACGAATACACCATATTTTTCAACACGTGATACTCTACCAGTATAAATCTTACCTACTTCAGCTTCTTTAACTGAATTTACGATATATTCAAGACAAGCTTTTGCTGTATTCATATCTGAATGCATAACACAAACCTTACCATCTTGATCAATATCAATTTTAACATTGTCGAATTTTTCAATTGTTTGGTTGATAGTCTTTCCACCAGCACCAATAACATCTTTAATCTTATCTGGATTAATTTTTGCTACTACTACCTTTGGAGCATATTTAGATAATTCTGGTCTAACTTCTTTAATAGTTGTTGCCATATGATCTAATATTTCAAGTCTACCCTTTTTAGCTTGAGCTAATGCTTCTTTTAATATTTCGTAAGAAATACCTCTTACTTTAATATCCATTTGTAGGGCAGTAATACCTTCTCTAGTACCTGCAACCTTGAAATCCATATCTCCTAAATGATCTTCCATACCTTGGATATCAGTTAAAATTGTATAATGCTCATCATCAGTC
>CADBQV010000206.1 GCA_902796895.1 uncultured Erysipelotrichaceae bacterium
AGTTTTTTCAGGGATATAATATATACCTCTTTCATATCTAACAATAAAATTAGAATTGACAAGTTTATTTAATTCTTTTTTTATCCATGGTAATGAATAATTATTAAATTTTATTTCTTCAAATGAAAATGGATTGCTATACCCATATTTATTCAATAACATGTCATAAAGAGTCATATTTATACCTCCTATCCACTAATATTATACTTAGTTTTGCATATAATGTCAAACGAAAGATATTCAATTATATAAAAAAGCCTATGATAAATTGTTTAATAGGTTATCATAGGCATAGAATTAAATTTTTATTATTGGTGGAGCTATCCTAAAGATAACGAACATACCGTCTCATCGGTAACTCTTGCTAATTAAAATACGAGTTAGGTTCTTTTTTTAAAATATTAAAAAAAGAGCTGATGTAAATCAGCTCAATAATAAATTAAATTATTTTATACAATAAATAGATTTCTTACCAGCAAATACTGATACACCTGGGAATTCTCCACGACCATTTAGATCATCTTCAATTCTCATTAATTGATTGTATTTAGCAATTCTATCTGTTCTTGATAATGAACCAGTCTTAATTTGACCAGCATTTGTACCAACAACGATATCAGAAATTGTAGTATCTTCAGTTTCACCTGATCTATGGCTTACAATTGCAGTATAACCTGCTTTCTTAGCCATTTCAATTGCTTCGAAAGTTTCAGTTAAAGTACCGATTTGGTTAACTTTAATTAAGATTGCATTAGCAACACCCATTTCGATACCCTTAGCTAATCTCTTAGTGTTTGTAACGAATAGGTCATCACCAACAAGTTGAACCTTCTTGCCTAACTTTTCAGTTAAATATTTCCAACCATCCCAGTCATCTTCTGCAAGACCATCTTCGATAGTGATTATTGGGAATTTTTCAACTAAGTTAGCATAATATACATCTACCATTTCTTTAGATGTGAATTCACCCTTATCTGCTTTTAAGATATATTTGCCTGTTTCTTTATTGTAGAATTCAGATGCAGCAACGTCGATACCTAAGCAAATATCCTTGCCTGGTTCAAATCCTGCAGCTTTAATAGCTTCAACAACACGTTCAAATGCTTCTGTATTTGAACCAAGTTTTGGAGCATATCCACCTTCATCACCAACTGATGTTACATATCCGTTAGCTTTTAAGATTTTCTTTAATGCATGGAATACTTCAGCACCCATTCTAACTGCTTCTTTAAGTGATGGAGCACCTGCAGGTAAGATCATGATTTCTTGGAAATCAATACAGAAATCAGCATGAGCACCACCATTTAAGATGTTCATCATTGGAAGTGGCATTTGTTTAGCATTGAAGCCACCGAAATAATTATAAAGTGGAATTTGGTAGAAATCAGCAGCTGCTCTAGCACAAGCCATAGAAACACCTAGTGTTGCGTTAGCTCCTAATTTACCTTTATTTTCAGTACCGTCAAGTGCAATCATTAAATGATCAATTGCTACTTGTTGAGTAACATCCATACCTAAAATCTTAGGTGCGATAATTTCATTAACATTTTTAACTGCCTTTGTAGTACCTTTTCCTAAATAACGTGATTTATC
Source organism: uncultured Erysipelotrichaceae bacterium (assembly GCA_902796895.1). Taxonomy (GTDB): domain Bacteria; phylum Bacillota_I; class Bacilli_A; order Acholeplasmatales; family Anaeroplasmataceae; genus Anaeroplasma. The sequence goes on from CADBQV010000206.1 coordinate 1,594, forward strand.
ACCATCACGTAATTCTAATGCTTCATGTTCACCAGTTGAAGCTCCAGATGGAACTAATGCACGTCCAAATGCTCCTGATTCAGTTCTAACTTCAACTTCTACAGTTGGGTTTCCACGTGAATCTAATACTTCTCTTGCGTATACGCTTGTAATAAATGGCATAAAAATTTACATCTCCTTATTTTTAAATATGTTTTTTAACCAAAATAATTATACTATATAATTAATCTAATTCATCATATTTTTTATTATTTTTCTTTGAAAACGTTTTAAATATATGTTTTCTTAATTGATAATTTATATGTAAGAATAAATGATAATAAATAAATTACTATATTTATAATACCAAATAATAAATAAAATGAATCTTTAGTATCTGCAAATGCTAAAAAATAAGCATAAGGTCTTTCAAGTATATATAACCAAAAATATGAATCTTTTAATATATTAAATGATTGTTCTATCCCACCATATAAAAACATAAAATATGTAAATGATGTTACAATTAATCCAAGTATTAAAAATAGTATTGCTAAATGAGGATATAATATATGATATTTGTTATATCCTCTTTTTATTAAAAATGGAATTAAAAGTGTTAATATAAATAGATCAAGTGTAAGTGTAATATTTATTTTAAGTAATAAATAATAAATACTACCTGCAGCAAATCCTCCAAATATAGCTCCAAGTAAGCCATAAAGTATAGTCATTAATATATCTGTTTTATCTATTCTATATTTCCACTGATTCAAATAATTTCTCATAAAACCACCCATTTAATTTTATTATAAAATTATATTTTAAACAAGAAAAAAAGTAGATAAAGACTTTTTATCTTTATTCTACTTTTTTTAATATCATCTAATTTTCTTCTTCTATAATTTCATTTATTTCATCATTTGTTATATCATCTTTATTATCATTTATATCACCAACGATATATACAATTAATTTCTTTAATCTCTTATATAAAATGAATGTAATTATAAATACAATTACATATCTAAATAAATTAAATGGTATAACTCCTACAAATAAATAATATAACATGAAATTATTATCTGTTACTACTTTATTTCCACCACTAATAATTGTATCCATAGTTCCAGTTAGTGCAGCTTGTGGGAATCCTGCAATTTCTTTATATGCAGGTATTAAAATTAACCAGTTTGATATTGTAGCAACTACTGTAGCAAGCGCCATTCCTATAGTTAGTGCACATAGTGCTCCTTTTAATGTTTTATGCTTCTTATAAATTATACCTGATGTTAAAACTAGTGTAATACCTATAAGTAAGTCTGCAAGTTCTCCTACACCTACAGTTGATGTGCCAGGTAATTTACAAAAGAATCTTACAACAATTACTAAAATACCTGATTGTGGGCCATACATAAATGTAGTAAGTAGTGCTGGTACTTCAGAAAACTGAATATCTAACCATGATGGAAAGAATGGTACATTAAATTTAGCAAAATAATAAAGTATTACAGCTAAAGCTCCAAATATAGCAATTACAGACATTTGCTTAATTGTCATTTTCTTTAAATTATATTTTATTTGTAAATAATTATACAAATAACCAAATGACAACATAAATATCATCGCACCTGAAATTTCAAGCATATAGATATACCAAGCACTCTTATATTTAGCTTTTGGTGCGTCTATTGGTGCTACAAAATTATCTTTACTTATTTTATCAGTTACAAATCCAATAATAATTAAAGATAAACCAATTAAAGCTATTATTATAAATAATAATAAAAATTTTTGTTTTTTTGAGTTTTCTCTCCCATTTTCCATATTAACCTCCAAAGCACATTAATACTTCAAAAAAATACGCCTTTTAGGGGCGTATTTTAGAAAGTCAATATCTTTCCTTCTCTCATCCAGACTTTACTGTCGGTATAGGAATTACACCTATTCATGCAAACTGCTCGCGGACTTTACCGCCGGTATGGAATTACACCAAACCCCGAAGTATTATGTACGATATAATAATAAATCTTTTTAATTAATAATTCAATAATTTATTTAATAAT
>CADBQV010000207.1 GCA_902796895.1 uncultured Erysipelotrichaceae bacterium
ATCAAGTCTTATATAGATTGAATGGTCCTTATTACTAATTAATCTTATTGAATCATCATCAGGTAAGTATTCAAATAATTTAATACCGCCAATCTCTTGGGCCTTTATTTCAGGCATTAAAAATAATAATGAATTAGAATTATCCCTATCTATTTTTTTAATACCTAAATTATCTGCTAAATTAAGCATTAATTTTTCATACATATAACAATTTAATTCCATTGATACATTACCAAATCTATCAGTTAATTCATTATATAAATTATTTAAATCATCAATTGATGATAATTTATCAATTCTTTTATGTATTTGAATACGCATTTCATCAGATTCAATATATGATTTATCTACTACTCTTGATGTTAAGGCACGTGCCTTAATCTTTTCTTTTTCTTGAGGTACGTAATTAATTTCTTCATTTAATATCTTTAAATACATATCAAGACCAATAGTATCTATAAATCCTGATTGTTCCTCACCTAAAATATCTCCGGCACCTCTAATAGATAAATCACGCATCGCAATTTTATAACCAGACCCAAGCTCATTGAATTCTTTAATTGTCTTTAATCTTTGTTCTGCTTCTTTAGTTAATTTCTTTCTTGGTTCATACATTAAATATGCATATGCTATTTTATTACTTCTTCCTACTCTACCTCTTATTTGATACATTTGTGATAAGCCAAGTCTATCAGCATCATGAATTATTAATGTATTAGTATCTGGCATATCAATACCTGTTTCAATAATAGTTGTACAAAGTAAAACATTATATTTTTTATCAATAAATTTAGTGATTGCTGATTCTAATTGATCTTTTGTTAATTTACCATGACCAATAATAACCTTAGCCTCTGGAACTAATGATTCGATTTTTAATTTAACATCTTCGATTGTTTCAGTAAAATTATATAAATAAAATACTTGTCCACCACGTGCGATTTCTTTAGATATCGCATCAGCTATTATTTTATCATTTCTTTCTAATACATATGTTTGAACAGGATATCTATTTTTAGGTGGTGTTTCAATCATTGATAAATCCTTTATTCCCATTACAGACATTTGTAGTGTTCTTGGAATAGGTGTTGCGGTTAAGGTTATACAATCGACATTTACCTTTAATTCTTTTATTTTTTCTTTATGAGTAACACCAAATCTTTGTTCCTCATCAATGATTAATAAACCTAAATCCTTAAATTTTATTTCATCAGATAATAATCTATGTGTCGCAACAACAACATCTACAGATCCTTTTAATAAATCAGCTATTATCTTTGTTTGATCCTTCTTTGAAACAAATCGTGATAATAATTCTACTCTAACGCCATAGTTTTCCATTCTTTTTTTGAATGTTTGATAATGCTGTCTTGCAAGAATTGTTGTAGGGGCAAGTACGGCAACTTGCTTACCACCATATACTGCCTTAAATGCAGCACGCAATGCTACTTCAGTTTTACCATAGCCAACATCACCACAAACAAGTCTATCCATAGCCTTATTTGATTCCATATCTCTTTTGATATCCTTTATAGCATTATATTGGTCGGTTGTTAATTCATATTCAAAATCATTTTCAAATGATATTTGTTCAGGACTGTCACTAGGATATTCAAATCCTTTTTCTTTCATTCTTGATGAATAAAGCTTAATTAATTTTTCAGATATATCATGAATTCTATTTCTTACTCTAGCCTTACTCTTTTGCCATTTTGTACCACCCATCTCACTGATTTCTACACCCTCAGTATCCTTACTAGCATACTTATAGATGCTTGAAATCTTTTCAACAGGCACAATTAATGATGCATTATTTTTATAAATTACTCTAATACAATCTCTTTTTAATCCTTCAGCTACTATTGTAAGTATTCCATCATATATACCAATACCATAATCATAATGAACTACATAATCACCTATTTCAAGCTCATCATATTTACTAACCTTTTGAGCATTTTTATAAATTGATTTATATTTAGCCTTAGGCTTTATTTCTTCATTAAATATCGTATCTTCATTTACAACAAATAATTTTTCATTTGGTAAATTAAAAGAAGGTATTTCATCTTTAATTCTATAAACGATATTACTATTTAAATTATTAATATCATAAATAGATTTCATAATGATATTATTATCATCTAATAATTCTTTTAATTTATTAAATCTTTTTTCATCACTTATAGATACAATAAGCTTTTGTAATTTAAAATCATTAAAATCCTTAACAATTGCGTTTTTATTTGAATAATAAGGTTCAATTTCTTTAGAATTTATATCATATACATCATCAAATATAGAAGATATGCCTTCAATATTAATATTAGATTCATTTAAGATATCATTAAAATTATAATTATATTCAATGCCTCTAAAAGAATCGCCACCGATTCTTGTTTGATAATCATCAATATCAAATTTGATATTATCATACATTAACATACATTTTTTAGGA
>CADBQV010000208.1 GCA_902796895.1 uncultured Erysipelotrichaceae bacterium
AAAAGCAGAATTAAAAGAACGATTCATAGACAATCTTACAGATGAAGAAATTGATACGTTTTTCCCAGATAACGAAGAAGCTAGACAAGTTGTTGAAAATGTATTTAATGAAACATTAAGAGAGCTAGAAATATATGAATTCGACATTGACCCATTTATGGTACTATATGAGCCTATGAAACATAGGTTAATAGAAGAACTTGATAAACTAGGTGTTGAATACTAATAAATAAAAAAAGTGATAAGGTTCGTCTTATCACTTTTTTTATCCTTTAAGTTTAAAAGCGTTAACCAAACATGTTATTTGCCTATGCATTATTCCATATTGTTCTAATGCGTCTGCCAATATAATAAACGTAGCTCCAGTATTCATATCCTCATCGAATATAATAAATCTACCGTTTCTAATGCTTTTAATTAATTCATAATTTTTATTAAAATTTTTATCAGCAATTATGTAGGTGTTTTTAATATATCTTCTCATTGAAAATTTGATTTCTGTTATCTTGAATTTCTTTTGCTCAAACAATTGAGGCTTATAACCTTCTATAATCATTTTAGCATATTTTTTTACAAGATTTAAAGTTTCACTAACACATTTCATAAAACTATTATCGTTTTTTATGTATTTTGAAAAATTATAAATTAAATCCGAATAATTAATACCATCTATGCTATATTTATTCATTAATTTATTATTATAATTTTCCATTAATTCCACTAAATATGTCTCTAATGATTTACTAACTGCTGCCGCCCCTTCGACAAGATATTTGCTCCTTAAAGTATATTCTTTTAATTTATAATTCCCTTGATTATCAATAAGTCTATTAATTAGTTCATCTGTGAAATTAGGAAATCTGTTTTTCAATGTATTAAATAATGAACCTCTATCTGTAAAATTACATTCAAACCGTCCCTTATTAGTATTTAGTGAGAAAATCTTACCACTACCCTTTTCATTATGGTTTGAAAACTTATCTATATCAAGGCCAAATTCCTTGTTATTTATAGCATTAATTATTTCTCCAATAACATATGATTTAATAACAGAACTTAAATTGTTAGGGTCAACACTAACAATGTCACCGCCCTTTTTTCTTCCCCTCTTATGTGGAGTCTTAGACATCGTTAAATATTCTTTGTGAATACTAATAAAATTATCTATAGGCTTTGATATTTCTTCTATTATATCACCAAGGGCAGCAGACACTATTTTTCTTTTTAAAGTTTCTATTTCAGCCTCATCATACCCATCTTTCCTCATACTTTCCTCATCTATAGAGGCATCTATAAGATTTCTCTTGAAAAAATTTTTTATATAATTTATTCCAGTCTTATCAGATAATCTCTTACAATAATAATCATTAAATTTAGATGAGGAAGGTGCTGCAATTATATAATCTGCACTTATATTCTCTTTTCTTATAGCTAAGGCTGCACCCATGATAGATTTATCTATGAATTGAGCAGTTGATGTATAACTGCCAGTCATATTTTTTCTTCCTAAATGTTCCTTATCATCAATATTTTCATCATCTAAAGAAAAATTATTACTAATTACTGGGTCTACTTCATCATCATATGTAACTTTAATTTTTTTACCTTGTAATTGTCCGCCAAATACCTTATTTATTTTTTCTCTGTCTTCTTCTCCATTTAATCCTAAAATTTTATCAGTATCTGGGTCTTGTCTTAATTCACCATTCTTTAAAGCATCTGAAATATTAAATGTACCAAATCTAAAAACAGATAAAACCTTGATATCAGTGCCAGGAACATACCCATAATAATATTTAGGGATAACTTCTTGTCCGTCTCTATTTACAAAATTTGGTAATTTATCATCCGTTCCATTAATTTTATTTCTTTCTCTTACAGAATCATTTGTGTTTTTAGCTCTATTATATGTTTTAATTAACATATTATATTCCCTAAATCTTCTTTCATATGCTTCTTCAAATTTTTTCTTTATATATTCTGCATTATTTGAATTCAGTATATTAAAAATGGATTTAACTGTAACATGATTAAAATTATTAATATCAGTTCCAATGATTTTTGATAAATCTTCGTTGGTCAAAGATGAAAAATCTGTATTTTCATTGTTTAGTACATAACGAAAAAGTGAAGCATATAAATCCATTGCTTCAGAGTTTGCTCTTATTTCATCTTCCAAATATTTTGCCCTTTTATCTTTGAAAGTACCATCACCATGAAGAATTTCTTCTGGGTTTCCAAGAAACCTAGTGTCTATATTTGTTGATAAATTAGATGCATCATCACGTCCTGTAGTGATTCTTGCATTAATCCCGCCTTTACTATTCTTTGTTAACTCAAACCCTTCAATCAATCTGTTAAA
>CADBQV010000209.1 GCA_902796895.1 uncultured Erysipelotrichaceae bacterium
AAAATCTGGTAAACCACAAGAAATTAGAAAATATTTAGATGAGCATCCAAATCCAGACGGATCAATTAACAAATTAAAGATTTAAAAATATAAAGTATAGTCATATCATAATAGGCTATACTTTTTATTTTATATATTATGTTTACAAAATGAATTAAAATAGACTGTTTTTTATTATTAATATATAAATAATTAATTATATAAAAATAATTGAATATATGAGAAAATAGATTATAATTAATTTGGTGTATTTAAATGACAACAAAAGAGAAGAAACAAAAATTATTTAAGAAAAAATTAAAAGCTAATTTTAGTGCTATTATTACATTCATATCTGCTATATATAAGCTTGTAACAGGCTTTTTCTTAGGTTTGGTATTTATGGCATCAGGTGCATATACATTTGTTATATTTTTATGTAAATTATTATATGCAAAAAATATTGAAAGTGATAAGCAAAAACAAATATATACATATTTTAAAATGTCATTATTATTAATAATTGTATCTGTATTTTTCTTAATATCTAATATAGTAACAATTAATGACATACCAAAAGATTATGGTCTTTCTATTAATATATTACTTGCATCTATTATTTTAGTATTATTTATATTATCATTATTTGGAATGAAGAAGAAAAGAAGTAATGAAAATATATTAACAAGAGGAATAAAACTTACAGCATTTACATCTTCATTAATAAATTTAGTTTTATTTGAAAAATTATTTATTTATTATTTTGATTACTATCATTTAATTAATGATATATATCATTTTAATTTATATTTTGTAATTATAATATCAAGCATTATAGTATTAATAAGTGTATTAATGTTTATTAATTTTTTAATTATAAATCATAAATATAACAAAGAAAAATAGGTCATATGAGATTATTTCTCACATGACCTATTTTTAACTTACGTTTTTCATTTTTTCAATTTGTTTATTTATAATATCATTGAATAAATCGAAATCATTATCATCTTTATAAATATTATATTCTAAAGCTATTTCATAAAATATTTGATCTACTGTATGTATTTCTTCATTTAATACATCATTTATATCATTAATAATATCATCTAATATTTGAAAATATTCATCAGGTGCATTTTCTTTTTTATCTAGATAATTATTAACTTTAGATTCTAAATCATTTAATTTATTAATATGCTTTTTCAAATTGCCTTGATTATTTAATTCAGCTTCAAAATCCATTATATAAAGTAATAGATTTATTGTTTGACTACATTTTTCCATCTCTTCATAATTATTATTAAATGTTGAATTTAAAATAGAAGAAATAGTAGATATATTATCATATACATAATCAAAACCAGTAGAGAATATTAATTTTTCATCTTCTGATAATTTTCTTTTTTTATTTTCATAATATAAATAATCTACGACTGCAAATACAGGATTAAATCTTATGATTGTCTTACTATGATTTTTTACAAGCTTAGTAATTAAATCAATGTTTTCACCCTTCCATGTATTGTAATCTTCAAATATATCCATTATATTATCCATTATCTTGTTTTCATTTGAGGGAATAGAATAACATCTCTAATTGATTCAGATTCAGTTAAGAAGATGATTAATCTATCGATACCAATACCAATACCACCTGCAGGAGGCATACCATATTCTAGAGATTCACAGAAGTCAACATCCATTTCGTTAGCTTCATCGTTACCCTTAGCCTTTTCCTTCATTTGTTCTTCGAATCTTTCTCTTTGATCGATTGGATCATTTAATTCAGTATAAGCATTAGAGAATTCCTTACCACCAATGAATAATTCAAATCTTTGAACAAATCTTGGATCTTCTGGATCCTTTTTAGTAAGTGGAGAAATCTCAATTGGATGACCCATTAGGAATGTTGGTTGAACTAATTTAGATTCACAGAATTCCTCAAAGAAGGCATTAATAACATGTCCTACAGTGAAGTGTGGTTCAACAGGAACTTTGTGTTCCTTAGCAATAGCAATAGCTTCTTCAAGTGTGTAATTATTAGCTTTGAAATCAACTCCACAAGCTTCTTTAATTAATTCACACATACTTACTCTTCTAAATGGTTTAGAAATATCAATTAAACCACCATTTTCTACAGTTCTTTCATCATCATTTTCAAATTGCATAAATGGGTTTTTGAATGTTTCTTTTCCAATAACCTTATTTGCAGCATAGCGGATTACACCTTCATTTAAATCCATCATTGAATTTAAATTACCATATGCTTCATATAATTCAACAGTAGTAAATTCAGGATTATGAGTCTTATCCATACCCTCATTTCTAAATATTCTACCTATTTCATATACTCTTTCTAAGCCACCTACTAATAATCTTTTTAAATGTAATTCAGTAGCTATACGTAAGTAGAAGTTAGCATCTAGTGCATTATGATGTGTTATAAATGGTCTAGCAGTAGCACCACCTTGAATGTTTTGTAATACTGGAGTTTCAACTTCAATAAATCCTTTTGAATCAAAATATTCTTGCATAGCACGAATAATTTTAGGTCTTTGGATTGCTACTCTTTTTGCATCCTCATTCATAATTAAATCTAGATAACGTCTTCTATATCTTTCCTCTAGGTCAGTTAAGCCATGGAATTTTTCTGGAAGTGGACGAAGTGATTTAACTAAGTGAGTATATTTAGAACAATTAATTGTAACCTCACCTGTCATTGTAAGCATAATAGTACCACTAACACCTACAAAATCACCGATATCTGCCATCTTAAATAAATTGTAGTTATCTTCACCTACAGAATCTCTTTTAATATAGATTTGGATTTTTCCTTCTCTATCTTGAATTGAGAAAAATGATGCTTTACCCATTTTACGGATAAACATAATTCTTCCTGCAACAGTTACATTTACATTTTTTGATTCAATGAATAAATGTAATTTTTCTTTATATTCTTCCTCGCTTAAATCTCTATTATTTTTCTTAAATTCATCGATTAATTCATTTGCGATATTTTTAACTTCTTGACTATGATTTTTTTGATCAAATGCTTGTCCATATGGATCAATACCTAATTCTTTATATTTTTCTAATTTTGCTCTTCTTGCAAGCTCTTGATCTGATAATTTTTCTGCCATTTTATCACTCCTTCGAAATACTAGTTGATTATATCATATAAAATATGATAAAAGCAAGAGATAGTATTTCTTAGTGTTTACTTATTTTTTTCATTATTGTATAATATTCTAGGGAAAATTGGAGGATATAGTTATGATTATATATGAAAGAAGAGCATATTATCATGAAACAGATCAAATGGGAGTAATTCATCACGCTAATTATTTTAAGTGGATGGAAGAAGCGAGAATTCATTTTTTAGATGAGCTTGGCTTATCTTATAAAAAAATGGAAGAAATAGGTATAATATCTCCTATTATTTCTGTAGGTGCTGAATATAAAAAATCAGTATATTTTGATGATATCGTTGAAATTAAAATATTTATCAATAAATATAATGGTATAAAGCTTGATTTATCATATGAAATATATAATAAAACTAAAGGTTATTTAGCAATAAAAGCTAATTCTGTAAGCTGCTTTTTAAAGGATGGTAATATTATTTCTTTAAAAAGAGAATATCCTCATTTTGATGAAGTATTAAACAATTATAAAGAAAAAAGTGATAATAATGAATAAAATAGTATTAAAATCAACATCGCCAAGAAGAAAAGAACTTTTAGAAAAAATGGGTTATGATTTTATTATCAAATCATTTGATGTAAGTGAATTAATTGATAATAATTTAACACCAGAAGAAAATGTAAAAAGAATAAGCTTAAATAAGGCATTAGCAAAAAAAGAATTATTCAAAGATTATATTCAAATTGGCTGTGATACTATTGTTGTACTTGATAATAAAATATATGGAAAGCCTAAGGATTTAAAAGATGCAAGATGCATGCTTGAATTATTTTCAGGTAAAATGCATCAAGTAATGAGCGGTCTATGTGTAATTTATAATGATAAAATATATAATGAAGTCATAATATCTAATGTTTATTTTAAAAAATTAAGTGATAAGGATATTGATGATTACCTAGCTACTAAAGAATCACTAGGTAAGGCTGGTGCGTATGCAATACAAGGTATTGGCGCTAAATTAGTAGAAAAATATGAAGGCTCACTTAATAATATTATTGGACTTCCTACCGAAAGATTAGAAGAAATAATAGGTGAAATCAATGGAATGGAAAATTAGAGATATAGTAATTAAAAATCAATTCGTTCTTGCACCTATGGCAGGCGT
>CADBQV010000210.1 GCA_902796895.1 uncultured Erysipelotrichaceae bacterium
AATTTCATGGATATCAGTTTCAGCAAATGCATAATCACCTATTTCAATTAATGTATTAGGTAATTTAATATATGGTAACCAATAGCCAGAATATGCACCACTTATATTTGATCTAGCAAATGCATAATCTCCAATAAATTCTAATGAATTAGATAATTTAATTTCCATAATACTAGATTAATAGAATGCGTAGCTTTCAATTGTAGTAATTTTATTTGATAAAACTACTCTCCTTATACTACTTCCCATAAATGCTTCATGGCCAATTCCTACAACACGTATTCCGTGATAATATTCAGGAATAACCAAGCTCATATCATTAGCAATATTTCCATACTCGCCATATATTGGATTAGGCAATGAAGACCATGTATTTAAACTTGTTATGTAATAGCTATCACCTCTTAATTCATATTCTAGGTTTGGAACAATTTTTGCATATATTATTATTTCAGTATCGCTATTATATGCATATTCAAAATTAGAATAGAATTCTTGATATGTGGAATTCTTATATAAATCATCGAGCATATAATAATTTCCAATATGATTATTAACCATAGTTTCTAAATTATATTTACTATAATTATCACTATTATAATTATTCTTATTAAATACTATTTGTATATCATCAAATCCATAGTTACATCTTATAATTATTTTTCCACAATTGTATTCTACAATTTCATTATTGTTATTGTCATTATAATACCAATACTTGCCTGGAACATCTGGATTTTTATTATATCTATACCATTCAGCATTATATAACTTTGTATTATTTGATGAGATATATGTATTAAGATTAAACCAATCATTATTAGTTTCATTCTTATAATATACTTTATCAATTATACATTCATTAAAAGCTTCACTTCTAATAATATATTCATTATTAATAATCATTATTAAATTGCTAATAAAGCAATTATTAAATGCATATGAATCAATAAACATATGCTTACCTAATTTTAGTGTATCTATCCTTTGACCATCAAAAGCATATTTATTAATATAAATTCTATTATCATAATAATCATTATTATTAAATATAATACTACTTAAATTATTACAACCTTTGAATGCAAAGTCATTAATTGTAATTTCATTATATTGACTAAAATCTATGTTTGTTAAAGACTCTAAATTGATAAAATCATATTTTCCAATTTCTAAAGTATTATCATAACCATAATAATTATCATTATCACCTAAAATAGTATTTCTATTGATTGTAGTTAATAGTTCATAATATTCATGGTAATGACTAAAATCATATCTACTATAATCGTAATTAAAATAAACACTATAATCTGAATTATTATGCGTATTATTATACCTTTTATATAAATATAATCTCTTTGATAAATAAATTGGATTTGAATATTCATTTTCAAAATTAATATTTAACCAATTAGCAAGCTTACCCTCGTAATAAACATTGCTTACTGATGAATTACCATTATATTCATTATATGCAGTATTATCATTAGTTTCGCCAAAAGCGTTCTTTTTAAAATAATTCAATGTAGTAGGTATTACTAAATTTTCTACTTCAACATTTTTAAATGCGTATGAATTAATTTCTCTTATTCCTTCAGATATAACTAAATTTTGATAATGTGTAGTAGTTGTAGTATAACCATTAGGATTCATTGAAATAGATATAACTGGTAATCCTTTATAAGTACTAGGTATAATTATACTAGAGTGTGAATATCCATTAGAATTATTTAAATATACAGTATATGCATACCTGTTATACATTTGATCATATATTAATCCATAATTTAATTTATAAATATATTTTGGATATAATGTTATATTTCTTGTTATTGGTGTATTAATATCGAACAATTCATTATAATATTCGTCAGTATATATATTTTCTATTTCATATTCATCATAACATAAATCAGTTATATAATTATTTTCAATATAAACTTTATTACCTACTAAATAAATTGTTTTACCTGATTTTATTATTATATTTTTGCTATCAACATTTATTAAATTTTGAGAATAACTTGCAAAAGTAATAGTATATTCCTCTACGCTAGGTTCAGGATTAAATGTTGGCTCACCAGTTGCTTCAACAAATATTTCATAATCAGAATAAACAGGAGCAGTTATATCAAATAAAACGCGCTCATCATTGACCATTATATAAAAACTAACTGTTATTCCATCAGGAATTTCTATATCCCTAATGTATGCTCCTTCTCTAATATATTGAATTTGATTATCAATTATTACTTTATAATATTTAATTTCATTAAATTGATTTTCCATTTGATTATTCGAGATATTAAACCAGTATCCGGAATAATCTATAAATTCATCTGGATTATAATAATTAAAACTATAACTATCAATAATACTAAAATTATCAGTATATCTATAAATATCTATTGATGTACCATCAATTTTCTTTTTCAATTCATTATAAAACCTTTTGGATTCTTCTTTATCAATATCAAAATCAAATAAATATATTTTTTTTATTGACTCTGTAAGTGCTACTGCAGATATAGTATTTGTATCGATAGTTGGAGTTGTATTAATATTTCTAAATATAATAGTATTAAATCCAAATAATGAATGGTCCTTTATTTGCATCATCTTTACAAAAGGATAATTGGTTTTTGTATCATTAGATAATATTGGATTTTCTAATTTTGTATAAGTATTAAAAGTTTTATAGCCATCAAAAATAGTATTTAATATCATAAACTCATTTGCGTAAATCATCGGATTTGAAGACATAGTAATGAAATCAATACTTGTCCATTCATTGAATGAGTAATCCCAATAAACAGTATAGAGATTTGTACAACCTTCAAATGCATAAGCACCAATTTCATCAATATAATTAGTTAAAGAAATTGATGTAATTATTGTATTATCTCTAAATGCGTTAGCTGCAATCTTTTGTACAGGCTTATCATTATATTTTCTAGGAATAACAACCTCAGCAACATTAGAATCAACGCCAGTTACAATATAATAATAACCATCATCTGATAATGTATAAATTACATTTCCAGTGTTTCTTCTTGCATATAATTCCAATGAAGATGTAATAGTTGTAGGAGAATATTCTTGATTATAAGCTTCATCATAATATAATGTATAATCATTTAATTCTATGTCAAAATCACTATTTAAAGCTCTAATATAAGATTGTCCCATATCATCATAATCATTAGGATGATGAATAACAATTTCAAAATATGTATTAGAAACGATATTTCTATTTTCGTCAAACCACCAGTAATCTCCTGGTAATTCTACATAGTCATTATTTTTATAACAATACCATTTTGTTTCAGTTGACAATCTATTATATAAACCTTCGAATTGATTACTTTGATTATATTCATAATAATTACCATTTACTATTCTAATATCATTCTTTTTAAATGAATTACCATAATAATATACTTTATTAATAATTGAATTATTTTCAGTATTATACATTTCTTGATTATATGCGCCAAATGCACTATTACCTATAATATCAATATTTTCAGGTAATATAAGTGTATCAATTTGTTTCATATTGAAAAATTGATAATCACCAATTTTTAATGTATTATTAGGAATTTCAATTGTTGTAAGCTTTTCATAATCACTATCTTCATTTTCTCTAATATAGAAACTTTCAAATAAATTAGATGATGATGGATTTGCATAAATACCTTCAAATTTTATATTCAACCATGATTCAATTGTACCAGTATAATAAACATTTTTAATATTCTTAAAATTCTTAAATGCATTATCAGAAATTTTCTTAATTGAATCAGGTAATATTACATTTACTGTATCTTCATTACCATAATAATCATTAGTTGTAGAAATAGATGTTACTTTTTTAATATGATTGAATCTTTGTAAATCAATTGTCTCAATATTCAAAGATTGTAAATCATACAATTCATAACCAATTTCATCATCTAATGATATACTAGCATATACCCATTTTGCATCTATTGTAATATCTGATGTTATTATAGATTCATTATCAAATAATTCATTATTTACATACCAACCAATAAAATAACGATCCTCTAATTCAATATAATTATCTAAATATACTGGTTCATTATCAGCCACATATTTATATATTTTTTCTTCTGTAGTTGAAAATGATAATGTTACTTCATGATATGTTTTAGCTACTATTTCATAACCATTATTCCATCTATAATACCAATGATTACCTTTTGAATCAATTGTTGATTCATCATATGTTTTAAAATACCAATTATCATTTTCGTTGTTAAAAGTATCAGAAGCTAATTTTCTTTTCTCACTAATTTTACCACCATAATAAATAGTATATGCTTTATCTTCAAATGCATTTTCACCTATTGATGTTAGGTTTTTAGATAATACTATTTCATCTAATGAATTACAATTAGCAAATGCGTTTGCTTCTATTGTTGTTACTGAATTAGGTATAATTACCTTAGTTAAATTAGTACAGCCACTAAATGCGTTTGCTCCAATAGTTTTAACACAATCAGGAATAGTTACTGTTCTAACAGTTGTATTGTTTTGTAATAAATTAGCACCAATACCTGTTACTTCTTTATAATAGCTATAACTTCTATTATATTCATCTATTTCTGTAACTATTGTTCTCTCTGGAATAGTAAGATTTTCATTAATTGTTTTTAGCTCAGTTAAAATACATTCATCATTTTCTTGTTCAAATTCAAAATCAAAATGTATAAGCTCATTATTTTCTTCTACCAATACTGATAAAATATTATTTTCAGCATCTGATGAATCAAATTCATCTTCGCTCGTAATTACACAATTTACATCAAAATCATAATCCCAGTATCTATAAGGAATATTAGTTAATGTATATACAACATAGGCTGTATTATCTTTTGTAATTAATTCTTCATTACTATAATATCCACTATATACAGTGTCTATATCATCTTGGAATGATCTTATTACATCATTACTTCTAGGAAATTTTAATTGACAAACTATATGTATATCATATAATGATAAATCTCTATCTGTAGTATCTAATTCAAAAATATATCTTAAATTAACCTTTGATGATTCCACATTTTCCTCAGTGATAGTTGATATTTGAACATATTTATTCTTTATAATACCTTCTACAGCATATGTACCAAGTGGATGAACTTCATTATAAGACATATCTTCGTTAATAATTAAATTAGTATTTTTATTATTATCTGAAGATACTGCTGTTTCGTTATTGTCAGTAGTTATTTCTTCTGGCTTTGTTATATCAACGACTGGATTTTCAGTTTCTATAGAAATTGGATTATTTTCCTTTGTTTCAATAACAGTACTATTATTACATGCTGACAAAAGAGAAATAAACACAATTCCAATCAATGTAAAGA
>CADBQV010000211.1 GCA_902796895.1 uncultured Erysipelotrichaceae bacterium
CCTAAATCAATGAATAATTCTAAAACCTCATCAACAACCTCTAATATTCTCGCACTTGGCTTATCAACCTTGTTAATAACTACAATTGGTTTTAAGTGACATTCAAATGCTTTTTTTAATACGAATCTAGTTTGAGGCATTGTTCCTTCATATGCATCAACAACTAAAACAACTCCATCAACCATCTTCATGATACGCTCAACTTCACCAGAGAAATCAGCATGACCTGGAGTATCAAGTACATTTATTTTTGTATTTTTCCAAGTTATAGCAGTATTCTTTGCTAAAATTGTAATACCTCTTTCACGCTCAATTGAGTTTGAATCCATTACACGCTCTTCTACAACTTGATTATCTCTAAAAGTATGTGAATCTCTTAAAAGCTTATCAACTAGTGTTGTTTTACCGTGGTCAACGTGTGCTATTATTGCTACATTTCTAATATCCATAGAAAATACCTCCAAAAACATTAGTATTATACCAAATAATTATATTATATATAAATAAGAAAACGTTATTATTTCTATTATTTATATTTATAATTCTTAATAGGAAGACAAAATGCATATACTAATTCATCTTTATTTTCCTTATATGCTTTTTTAATAAGTGTCAAATATTTAATTACTGCTTGATTATTAAATGCCTCTGCAGTAACTAAAATTTTAGATAAACTATTATAAAATAGTGGGTTATCTAAATCATTTAAATATGAAATAAAAGGAACAAGCTTCTTATTTTTATTTAAGAAACGATAAAACTGACTTATATATTTTGGATTTCTAGTATTTAATGATAATTCAAAGCTAGATCCTTTAATTGATTCATACATTTTTAATAGTAATAAGCCAATTAAATAATTTATTAATTCCTTTTCATCACCATTTTTAGTTTGATATTTTTCTAATTTTAAAATTATTTCATATCTAAATATATTTCTGTTTTGCTTTGCAGAATCCTTATAAATAATATTATATTCATTTATAAATTTATCAAGTGAATACATATAATTATTTTTTTTAAAATAATCATCTAAAACACGTGATATTAATGATACTAAATCATTATTATTTTTCTCATCTAAAGCTAAATTCTTTAAGCTATCTAATAATTCTATAGAAACATTAAAATATGATGATAATATATCATATATTAATACTTCTTTTTCATTTATTTCGTTAGGCAGATAAATATTATATGTAAATCTTTCTTTTGTAATGCTTTTTTCATTTAAAATACAAAATGCTAATTCACTTGAATTTAAAACTCGATTAGAAGGATGTCCTACGACATCATTTCTAATATATTTTAATAATCTTAATTCCTTATTAGAGTTAATATTAATGAAGTTTTTACTTCTTGTGATTGAATATGCCATTTGATATAAGCTATCGATTGAAACAAACAATCCTTGAAGTAAGGCATATAATCTTATTAAATTATCTCCATATGTTTCTCCAGTTTCTTTTAAATATGTACTTATAATATCCTTTGTAGTAAGTAATGCTTTAATTGCGGCTGCAAATTGATAATCCTTATTATTTATATAATAATTAAAATCAAATATATTATCACTTAATTTATCATTATAAACATCAAGCTTATTAATAGTTTCGTCTAAATTAATCATTATTAATATTCCTATTAACTAAATAGCTAATAAATTGCTTAGCACATCTACCTGATAGAGAACCATATTGTAATTCCCATTTAGATGCTTCTTTAATTAATAATTCCTCATCCATTTTAATATTATTCATATAAGCTAGGGCTATAACCATATTTTTAAATTCTTCTCTTGATAAATTGCTGTAAAATATTTGTAAGCCAAAGCGATAAGCAAGTGATAATTTTTCTGCTTGTGTTTCACTACGATGTAAGTCATCAAAGATAGTGCCATTATCTTGGAATGTTTCTTTAATTAAGTGACGTCTATTAGAAGTTGCATAAATTAATACATTATCTGGTTTAGGCTCAATTCCGCCTTCAATTACACTCTTTAAATATTTATATTCAACCTCATTTTCATCAAATGATAAATCATCCATAAAAATGATATATTTAAATGGTCTTTCCTTTAAGCTATTAATAATTTTAGATATTTCATTCATTTGATGCTTATATACTTC
>CADBQV010000212.1 GCA_902796895.1 uncultured Erysipelotrichaceae bacterium
ACCGTGTTGGTCATCATGGAATACTGGTATATCCATTTCTTTAATTAAGCGTCTTTCAATTTCAACACATCTTGGTGCTGATATATCTTCTAGATTAATAGCGCCAAGTGTTGGCTCTAAATATTTAACAGTTTTAATTATTTCTTCAACATCTTGAGTCTTTAAGCAAATTGGAATTGAATCAACTCCAGCTAATTCCTTCATTAATATTGATTTACCTTCCATAACAGGAATAGCTCCATATGGACCAATATTACCAAGACCTAATACGGCAGAACCATCAGATATAACTGCTACCATATTAGCTTTTGATGTATATTTATATGCATCATCTTTATTTTTTTCTATTTCTTTACATACATATGCAACACCTGGTGTATATGCTAAAGATAGGTCATGCTGATTTTCAATTTTGACCTTTGATTTTACTTCAAGCTTACCTAAATTATCACTATGTAATTTAAGTGATTCTTCCTTTAAATCCATATTTATTTACCTACCTTATCAAAAATATTATTACCTTCATAATCGATTGCACAAATCATTTTAAAGTCACTAACCTTTAATTCCTTAATAGATTCAGGACCTAAATCGAAGAATGCAATTTCTTTAGCTTCCTTAACAGATTTTTTTAAAAGTGCTCCACAACCACCTGTTGTAATAAAATATAATATTTTATTTTTAACATATGATTTTACACATTCATTATCTCTTGGACCCTTACCGATAGTTGCTTTAACATTTAATAATTTCATCATATCAGCAAATTTATCCATTCTAGATGAAGTAGTAGGTCCAATTGAACCAATTACCTCACCTGGTTTAGTAGGAGTAGGACCTGCATAATATATAAATGCGTTATTAAAATCAACAGGAAGCTTTTCGTTATTTTCAATCATTTTTTTAATTCTTAGATGTGCTGCATCTCTTGATGTATAAATAGTACCTGTAAGCTCTATTACATCACCTGCTTTAATATCTTTTAACTTATCTAAGTCATTAGGTAAAATTAATTTCATAATATTACCTCCTTATGTCTAAGTGCGTGACAACAAATATTAACTGATACAGGAAGTGATGCTATATGGCATGGATATAAATTAACTTTTACAGCTAAAACTGTAGTCTTTCCACCAAGACCCATAGGTCCCACATTTGTTTTATTTAATAAATCATATAATTCATGCTCTAATTTTCTTGCATCTTCATCCAAAGATTCATCATTAATATCTCTTAATAATGCTTCTTTACCAATTAATGCTGCCTTTTCTAAATTACCGCCAATACCTATACCTAAAACTAAAGGAGGACATGCCCTACCTCCAGCTTCAACTACAGTATCAACGACAAATTTTTTAATACCTTCAATACCATCGGCAGGAGTAAGCATTTTAACCTTACTCATGTTTTCAGATCCGGCACCCTTAGGTGATATAGTTATTTTTAATTTATCACCTAAAGTATGCTTAATATGAATTATTGCTGGAGTATTATCTTTAGTATTAATTCTATTTAAAGGTGATTTAACAACACTTTTTCTTAAATAGCCCTCGGTATATCCTAAAGCTACGCCATCATTAATTGCTTTTTCTAAATCGCCATTTATAAAAACCTCATTACCGATTTCAACAAACACTAATGTAATACCAGTATCCTGACACATTGGTGTAAATTCATTTGCTGCAATTTCATCATTTAAAATGATTTGTTCTAAAATTTCTTTAGACAAACCATCTTCATTCTTACAAGAATCTTTAATTTTATTTAAGACATCTTGTGGTATAAATGTCGCAGCCTCAATACATAATCTTTTTACTTCATTTGTAATTATATTTGTATCTATTGTTTTCATAAATTTATCCTCAGCTACGATTATACACTTTATGTGAATTAATTTAAACAAGAAATTATTATTTCTTATTTAAAAAAAATATAAAATTAGTTATAATTAATTTATAAGTTATTTTATTTGAGAGGCTTAAATAGTATTATGGATTTTAATAATTGGATAATTGAAAAGAAAAATGAAAAAATAAATAATGAATATATAAGATTTAGAGATATAAAAAAATTCATCAATGATGTTAATGCATTATTTTTTCCTGGAAGTGTAGATAGAATTGATACACTAAAAAATTATATAGATAATAAAATAAAGGAAATAGAAGAAGATTTAAATATCTTGCTTAATTCAATTAAGGATATTGAAAAATTTGAAGATTGTAATTCATGTGGATGCTTAATCAAAAAATTCTTTGAAAAATTACCTTTAGTTGATGAATTAATCAAAACTGATATTCAAGCATTATTTGATGGGGATCCTGCAGCTAAATCTAAAACAGAAATTATTATTTGCTATCCTGGATTAAAGGCAATATTCATTCATAGAATAGCTCATATATTATATGAATTAAATATTCCAATTTTACCAAGAGCAATGACAGAATATGCTCACTCTAAAACAGGTATAGATATCCACCCTGGTGCTAAAATTGGTCCATATTTCTTTATTGACCATGGTACAGGTATTGTAATAGGTGAGACAACAGAAATAGGCGCTCATGTCAAATTATATCAAGGTGTTACACTTGGTGCCTTATCTTTATCTAAGGGTCATGATTTAAATGGCACAAAGCGTCATCCGACAATATTAGATAATGTAACAATTTATAGTGGGGCATCAATTTTTGGTGGAAGTACTGTAATTGGGAAAAATTCAACAATCGGTTCAAGTGCTTTTATCACATCAAGCGTTGATGATGATATGATTGTAACAATTGAGGGTCAAACTAAAAAGCATAAATAAAAATCAGGTGATAATTTGGATATAATTTATCGTAAATTTAAAAAAGATGATTTAAAATATATCGAAAAATTAATATATGATGAATGGTTTAAAAATTATAAATTTAGTGAAAGAATAAAAAAATTATATACTAAAGGCTATATAAATTTATATTTAAATAAAACTAATTATATTGAAGTAGCTGAATTAGATAATCAACTGGTTGGATTTTTATTCGGTAGAATTAAAAAAACATCTTTTTTAAAAACATTAAAATATAAAATAAAATTATTAATAATCTTTTTTAAATTATTATTTTCTAAAGCCGGAAGAAGAGGTATTAAAATAAATAAGATTACTAATAAATCTAATAATCAATTAAAAAAAGATTCTAAAATGAAATTAGAATCTGAATTATGCCTTTTTATAGTTAATAAGGATATAAGAGGCAATAAAATAGGAGTAACACTTTTAAACAATTTTATAGAGGTTTTAAAAGAAAATAATATTAAAAATAATTATTTATTTACTGATACATATTGTGATTATAATTATTATGAAAGATTAGGATACAATAAAATATCTAAAATAGATGTTTCATTTAATATTAAAGGAGAGAACGATAAACCAGTTTATTTTATTTTCGTAAAAGATTTGGGGTGAGAGTTATGGAAATATATAAAAACATAAAAGCTGATGATGAAATCAAAAAAATTATATTAGATTTTAAAAATCATAATTTTAAAATTGATAATAAAATCGATATAATTTTATATGATGTATTAAAGGATAATAACGGCATTTTAATTTATGATAATGATAATTATTCTATATTTATTGATATAGGAAAATTATTTATAAATAAATCAAAAGATATAATAAATTTATTATTAAATGATAATTCATATAAAAAAGAATTATATGATTATTTAAATAATAATATTTATAAAGTCGTTGCTAATACATTTATAGTTTATTCATCAGTTTTTTTATTTGATTGGTTTACATCACCAATTGTTAAAAATGTAATTGATTCTTATCCATGTTATAATTTCATAACTATTTTAAATGAAAATATAGATGATAAATTAATTAATGATTCTAATAACTTAAGAACATATAATTTCTCATCATATACTAAATCTGATATGTTAATATGGTATTATGATTTTATTAAAAAAGATAATATAATTAATAATATATATTCATATAATGTAATAAGATTTAAAGAATTACTTGAAATATATGATGATTTTAGAAATAAAACAATTCCTATAATTTTACCTAAAGATAATATATTAGAAAAGAAGAATTTAAATTTTAAAAAGGATTTAATAACTTTAAATGGCTTTAAAGAAACAAATAATAATTATTTTATATCTAATATAAATTCAAGCTGTGAATGTTATATTTATTATGAAATAGATTATGATACATTTTATGATATTGAAATATCTTTAAATTTATTTAATATATTTGAAGGTGTAAAAATAATAGATATTAATAATAAAAAATATCAATCATTATTTTTCTATACATTATATGATAATAAAGATATGAATTATTATGACATATCTAATTTAGAAACACCAAGTGAGAAAAACATTTGTGAAGATAAAATGTTATCAGATATCTATACAGTGGTACCTATTAGATATGATGATTTATCTTTAATAAAAAAATATGCATCAAAAGAAAATAATTTTGTTATTAATAATTTATTAACAGGATTATCATTTCAAGAAAATTATGAATTTGGTAATGAAAATAGAAATATTAAATCATATTCTAATCGTATCGAAAGATATGATTTAGGTACTATATATGCATATATAAGTGAAGATCCTCATTATAATTATTATAATAAATCAAAACTAAAATTATCAAAATATAAATATCCTTTAAGATTAATTGCAGTAATTGACTTAGAGACACATACTGGTGTCTTATATATCTTAAATTTTGGTATTAAAACTAAACCAACTGAATACTTAGATATAATATCTAGAAATAGTATTTATCTAGATTATAATGATGATTATAAATTACATAATATTCATTATAAGGAAGCACAAAATGGCGCTAAGATTTGTAATTTATATAAAATATTATTATATAAATATAAAATTAAAAAGGTTGGTATGGCAAGAAATTTAATGATATCTCCATACTTATCTAATGAATCTAAATTAAATGAAGATGATGCTTTATATGAAAAATCTAAAGAAATGTATCGAAAAATCAAATTAAGCATGATGTATGGCGAAGTCTTATTTGATGATGGGGAAGAATTAGGTTCTATTGTTGATAATAGATTTAATCGTCAATTAGAATTAAAATATGGTGATTCAATATATGATTATTCATGTATTAATATAACTAAAACTGGTATTTTACAATTTAATGATACATATAGAGATTATCTAGCAGAAAGAATTGATTTCGCTGTTGTTAATTTATTTTATATTGAGCTTGTTTTAATGGAGGATGCGGCAATACAAATTGCAGATATCGCCATATCAGATTTTATCAATGATTATAAAATTAAAAATGTTGATAACAACAAGCTTAAAAATTTCAGCTTAGGCTCTAAATATGTATTAGATAAATTAGAAGAAATCCAAGAAGAATATGCAAAAACATTAGATTTTTGGGATGTACAAGCTAATTTTTATTCATCTAAGGTTTTCTTAACAAAATTAAGAAAGAAATTTGAAATAGAAAAGGATATCCAATCTTTAAAAAGAAATAGAGTTGAAATCCAAGAAATATATTCTAGTAAGCAAAATAAAAAATCACAAAGAAATGGCTTTATACTTGCTGTATTAGGATTTGTTTTAACATTATTAAATTTAGTTGATGTATTTAATAAAGCAGCATCAGATGATTCAGTTAAAATATTGCCTTGGGTTGATTACATATATGAAAATATGAAGGCATTATATGTCATTAGAATATTTGTATTAATTTTATTGTTATATTTATTAGCTAAATTTATTTTAAATAGAATATTTGAATTTATTAAGAAAAGAGGCAATAGTAAATGAAAATAGAATATTTTAAAGAATATAGCCCTATAATGGGAAGAAACATGGAATTTAAGGTTTATGGACATCAAGGTAAGCCTTGTATAGCATTTCCAAGTCAAAATGAAAGATTTTATGATTATGAAGATAAAGGAATTATTAATTCCTTATCTTGGTATATTGAACAAGGTAAAATCCAAATATTTTG
>CADBQV010000213.1 GCA_902796895.1 uncultured Erysipelotrichaceae bacterium
TACATTCAAGGATTCTATTTTTCAAAGCCATTACCACTTAATGAATTTATTGAATTTATAAAATCAGGAGGTGGCTTATGATAAGATTAATTACCGCACTTGATAGCTGTGCAATAGTTATAGCTATAGCACTTTTATTAATAAGTATTTTTAAAAATATAACAAAGCTTATCTCATCTAAAACATATTTAATTGGATTAATTTTAATAATTATTTCATCAATTTTAGAAATTGAAACATTTAGATTTGTTAGAAATGAACTAGCATTTAATATACTTGCAACAATTATATATTTGATTAAATGTCAATTAGTTTTAATTATGTCACTTTATATAATTCAATTAACTCATGTTAATTCAAGATTTAATAAATTTTATTTAATAGCTTATTCAATTCCATTTATAGTAGCTATAATATTTTTAATATTAAATCCATTTTTACATACATTATTTGAATTCAAAATTGATGAGTCTAATAATTTGATATTTAATACAAATTATGGATTGTATATTGTAAGCTCTATATTACTATTCTATACACTTTTAGATGCATATTATGTTATTAAAACATATAAATATGTATCAACACCTGCTAAAATATCACTTACAATATTTGTTTTAATATTAATATTTGATCCATTATATCAAATGATATTTAATCAATTTCCTGCCAAATTATTAACAGTTTCCGTAGGATTATTGTTTATTTCATTTACAATTGAAAACACAGAAATATTACTTGATAATACAACAGGCCTAATTAGTGAAAGAAGAGCTTTATATGATGTTAAATTAGATTATGAATTTAAAATTAATAAATATTATGTAGTTTTAAAAATTATTAATTTTAATGAATTATATCAATCATTTGGCTTTTCTTTAGGAAAGAAAAATATTAAATCTATCGCAACTAAAATAAAATCTTTATTTAGTAAGACACTACATGATGATGAAGAAATATATTATTTAGGAAATGGTATGATAT
This sequence comes from uncultured Erysipelotrichaceae bacterium, assembly GCA_902796895.1. Taxonomy (GTDB): domain Bacteria; phylum Bacillota_I; class Bacilli_A; order Acholeplasmatales; family Anaeroplasmataceae; genus Anaeroplasma. The sequence continues at coordinate 985 of CADBQV010000213.1, forward strand.
TAATTACTACATTTTCATCTGATGTGGCATCAATGGTTTCAACAACTTTAATTAATGAAGGTAAATTATATAAATTCGATAAAGAAATGTTTAATCCTCAATTTAAGGCATTAATAATTAAAAGAAGTGATTTTAATTCATTTGATGAATTAAAGGATATAGTTGATTTATGGAGAATTGATGATCCATTTATAGAAGATATAACTGTATATAATAAAATTAAAAATGATATGAAATATCAAATGCTAATAGAAATTGATGATATCGTTGTTAATTCACTTACTAATAATGAATTAGTACCATATTTCCAACCTATCTATTCACCAAAATATAAAGATGTTGTAGCACTAGAGGTCTTAGCTAGAATTGAATCTAAAAAATTTGGTATTATTGAATCTATTAAATTTATAGATATATCTAAGAAAAATAATGTTATAACTAAAATAGATTTAAAGATATTAGAAGAAACATTTAAAATCTATAATGAATATAAATTAGAATTTAAAAATATTAAAAGAATAGGTATTAATATTGCGAATGAATCAATATCAGATAAAGCCTTTGTAAATAAAGCTGTTGAATTATTTAATCAATATAAAATGCCAAGAAATTTAGTTAATTTTGAAATAAGTGAAGCAATAGATGCAGCAAGTGATGATATCATGAAAAACATGATGTATCTAAATTATAATGGCTTTAATTTTACAGTAGATGACTATGGTACAGGATATTCTAATGTTAAAAACTTCGCATTACTTCAAATTGATACATTTAAAATTGATAGATCAATTACTGAAAACATTGGTAAGAAAAATGTTGATAAATTATTCCAACACCTATATTTACTTTCAAAATATCAAAAAAGAAATATCTGTGTTGAGGGTGTAAATAAAAAAGAACATTTAGATTTCTTAAAATCTATTTCAAATGATATTTTTATTCAAGGTAATTATATAAGCTATCCATTAAGTAAGGATGGTTTAATTAAAAAATTTAAAGAAGGATTTAAAGAATATTAAAATGGGGCTGTTAAAACTAATTTAGTTTCTTAACAGCTCTTTTTGACTTTATTAATAGCATATTTTTTTAAAAAATATGGTAAAATAGAACAAAGGATACGATTTATTAAGGAGGCTTTGGCATGAAAAAGAAGATTTTATTATTGGCGATATTTTGTTTAGCTATTATAGGATTATCATCATGTGGAAGTAATAATCCTAGCACTGCTACACCTAATGAACCTAAAACATCAGATCCTACTAATACTGATAAATATTTGATGTATAATCTAAAAAGTGGGGCAGATAAGAGTAAGCTATATGGTACACCTTGGCTTGATTTATCAA
>CADBQV010000214.1 GCA_902796895.1 uncultured Erysipelotrichaceae bacterium
CCAAGACCCATACCTGATGCAACACCTGAGACTATAGCGATTGCGTTTTTCATTGCACCACCAGTTTCAACACCTATTACATCATCTGATGTGTATACTCTTAAATAAGTTTCATTAGAAAATAATTCTTGTACCTCTTTGGCTAAATTTTCATCTTCTGATGCTGCAACTAAAGATGTTACTTTTCTTAAAATAACTTCTTCAGCATGGCTTGGTCCTGATAAGGCTACATAGCCTTTTAAATTAGATTTATCAATTTCTTCTTTTACTATTTCACTTACTCTTTTTGATGATTCAGGTTCAATACCTTTTGAAACATTTACAAATAATTTCATAGATTTAATTAATGGGTTAATTTCATGTAATACCTGACGCATTACTTTAGTAGGTACACATAAAACTAATACATCTGAAAAATTTATGGCATCCATCAAATTATTTGTAGCTTTGATACTATGTGGTATTTCTAAATCAAAAAATGGATGTAGGTGTAATTCATTTATTTTTTTAACAAAATCATTGTTTATATCTCTAATTAAAACATTATTACCATTATCTGCTAGAACCTGGGCAAGTGTAGTACCCCAAGCTCCACCACCAATAATAGATATATTCATATTTAGTCCCTCTTTCTTAACTCAATTTTAATTGGAGTTGCAAAGAAGTCAAAATTCTTTCTTATTTGATTTTCTAAATATCTATAATAAGAAAAATGTAAGAATTTTGGATCATTTACAAATAATGTGAATGTTGGTGGTAATTCACCAACTTGTTGAGCATAATATATTTTTAATTTGCCGCCATTAAAGTCACTGGCAGGAAACATAGCCTGTGCATCCATGATAACATCATTTAACACTGATGTTTTAATATGCTTATGATATGCCACGTATGCTTCATTAATAGCAGGAAATAATGTATGAACTCTCTTGTTTTCAAGTGCACTTAGAAAAACAATAGGAGCATAATCTAGGTATTTAAATTTTTGTCTGATATCATCTTCAAATTTTTTCATTGTAGATGAATCCTTATCAACTAAATCCCATTTATTAACAACTATAATACAAGGCTTACGATATTCTTCAATATACTGTCCTACATGTAAGTCTTGTTCTATTATGCCTCTTGCACCGTCTATTACAAGTAAAACAACATCACTTCTACCGATTGCATCAACAGAACGAATTACAGAATATTTTTCAATATTCTCATAAATCTTTCCTTTTTTTCTTAAACCTGCAGTATCGATAACTACATATTCATTTCCATCATATTTAAATCTAGTATCAATTGTATCTCTTGTTGTACCTTCAATATCTGATACTATATCTCTATTTTCATTTAATAGGGCGTTAGTTAAAGATGATTTACCAACATTAGGTCTTCCGATAATAGAAAAATGAATGGCATCATCATTAAACACTACATCTTTTTTAGGGAAATGTTTAATAATTTCATCAAGTAAATTACCAACACCTATACCATGACCTGATGAAACAGGAATTGGTTCACCAAAGCCAAGTGAATAAAATTCATAGATGTTTTCTTTGAATTTTTGATCATCAACTTTGTTTACTGCAAGTATTACAGGCTTGTTTGTTTTATATAATAATTTTGAAATATATGTATCGTCATTAGTTAAGCCATTACGACAATCAACTACGAAAACTATAACATCAGCTTCTTCCATTGCGATTTCAGCTTGTGCTTTAATTTCCGTTAAAAAGGGAGCATCACTAAGCTCAATGCCCCCTGTATCTATTAAGAAAAATTCTTTAGAAAGCCAGGCAGCTTTTGAATATATTCTATCACGTGTTACTCCTGGTTGATCATCAGTAATAGATAGTCTTAAACCAATAATACGATTGAAAAGTGTAGATTTACCAACATTAGGTCTACCTACAATCGCTACTTTTGGTAACATAATTACACCACCTATTATTTTTTAAGTACTTCTTCAAATTGTTCGCCAATAGATGTTGAAACTTCTTCATTCTTTAAATATTTTTGGAATAATTCTTTTTCTTTTTCATCTTCAGCTTTTTTAATTGATAATTTTAATTTCCATTCTTTTTTATTAATATCTATAACTACAGCTTGTGCTTCATCATCTTTAGCATAATAATCAGCTAATTTTTTACCAAATTCTACCATAGTTTCAGATAAAGGTATAAATCCTTCAACACCATAAGCTAAAACTTTTAAGCCGTTTTTACCAACCTCTAAAACTTTAACATTAGTAGTGTCACCAATTTTAGCATCTACCTTATCCCAGGGATTATCCATTAATGCTTTTCTTGATAATGATATTTTTTGTCCTTCATCATCAAATTTAATGATTGCAGCTTCAATTTCATCACCAATAACTACGCAGTTATTATAATTATCATTAGGATTATGAGAATATTCATTAGAATGTAATAATCCTTTTAAATTAGGAGCTAATTCAATAAGTAAGCCAAATGGTAATTTATTTGTTAATTTACCTTTAACAACATCACCAATTTTATGTTCTTTTTTATATAAGTCATAAGATGTTTCAATTAAAGCTTTTCTTGATAATTGAAGCTTACCATTTTCTTTTCCTAAAACTTCAACTTTAATATTATCTCCTGCTTTAAGTACAGTTGTAATATCTACAAATTCATGAGCTACATCACGAGCTTTAATAACACCAATAACATCACCGATTTTTACAAATGCAGCATATTTTTCTACTTTTGTAATTACACCATCTAATTTATCGCCAACACTAATTCCTTCTAATTGCTTATCTCTTTTTTCAATATATAATTCATGTTCATAAGCTTTAGCTGAAACTACTGCTTTATTTCTCTTTTCATCTAATTCAATGATTTTTACAAAAACATTAGTTTTTAATTTAGTATCATTTAATGCTTGGCTCTTTGGCATGAAAAGTTGAATACCTTTATAGCTTAAATTATAGCCACCTTTAATTTCTTTTGTAATATATGCTTCAAATGCTTCATCATTTTCTTTAAATTTTACAAGCTCATTAAAGTTTTCATTCTTTATTTCATTTTGACGTGATAATAAAATTTGGCTTTCTTTAACTGATGTAACTTGACATACAATTTCATCACCAATATTTACTAAGCCTTTAAATGATGTTATAGATTTATCATTAGTAAAGTGATCTAAATGCATTGTACCTTCAGTAAATGATTTAATATCAAGTAGGATTGTTTTATCATCACTAATTGATACTACAGTACCTGTAACCTTATCTCCTGGCTTATATTTTTTTGAATATTCAGCCCAGTCTTCCATTCTTACTTCTTTATCACTCATATTATCCCTCTTTTCTATAAGATCAATAATCTTATTTACTACCTCATCAATTGTTAAATTTGAAGTATCTAGCATAATTGCATCACTTGCTTTTTTAAGTGGTGCAATTTCTCTATGTGAATCTTTATAATCTCTAACCTTTATTTCATTTAAAATAGTATTGTAGTCTGATTCAATACCCTTTTGTTCATTTTCGATACATCTTCTTTTAGCTCTAACCTTAGCATCTGCAGTTAAAAAGATTTTTAAATTAGCATCAGGTAAAACAACAGTACCGATATCACGGCCATCCATTATGATTTTACCTAATTTTGCTGATTCTCTTTGAAATATAAGCATTTTATCTCTTACTTTTTTAATTGATGCGACAGTACTTGTATTATTTGTTACATCTTCTTTTCTAATATCTTCAGATACATCTTTATCATTTAAATATGTTTTTCCATCTTTATATATAATATTTATTTCATTTAAAAAATCATATTCATTTTCATTATTAATATCTATTTTTCTTTTTAGAGCCTCAAGTGTAATAGCTCTATACATCGCGCCTGTATCGATATGTGTAAATCCTAATTTTTCAGAAATAATTGAAGAAATAGATGATTTACCAGAACCAGCAGGTCCATCGATAGCAACCTTAAAATTATCCATAAAATATAAACCTCTTAATGTTATTTTAGCATATTTTTTAAAAATAATATATTTATTTTTATATTAAATATATCATTAATTATAAACTATATAATTTTTTTACCTCATGAGGCTTTAAGCTTCTGTATTCTCCAACTCTTAAGCCCTCTAAGGTAATTCCTGCAAAAGATAATCTTTTTAATTTTTTTACAGGATAGCCAATTGTTTCACACATTTTTCTAACCTGTCTATTTCTTCCCTCAGTAATTGTTAATTTAATTAATGATGAATTATTTTTATTATCGATATCTAAAACCTCAACCTTACTACGCTTAGTTTTAATACCATCGATTTCTACACCCTTCATTAATTCTATAACCTTATCTTGAGTGATTATACCATCTATTCTTACTTGATAGATTTTTTCAACTTCCTTTTGGCTTCTAGTTAATTTATATGAAAGTGTACCATCATTAGTTAATAAAAGAACTCCTGATGTATCATAATCAAGTCTACCAATTGGAAATATTCTTTGTTGTTTTTCATTTTTATCTATTAAATCCATTACTGTTCTTCTATTTAAATCATCAGTTACAGTTGTAATATATCCTGTTGGCTTATATAAGACATAATATTTATATTCTTCCTTGCTGATTTCTTTTCCATCAACTAAGATAATATCATTTTTACTAACCTTATAGCCCATTTCAGTAATTATATTACCATTTACCACTACACGACCATCTTTAATATATTCTTCACATTTTCTTCTTGATGCAACACCACATGAAGCCATATATTTTTGTAATCTTTCTCTATTATCATCCACGACAATCACCACCTAAAATGTATAAACTAAAGTAATTATACCATATAAAAAAATAATAATAAAACTTTTTTTAATTTATTAGCATTTTTTTATTATATATGATATAATAACATATCGCTGGAGGTATTAATATGTATAAGAAAAACGCATGGGAAAAATATAGTGATGAAAAAGCATTTAATGAATTAAATTCTTTTAATAAAAATTATATGGAATTCATTTCAAATGCTAAAACAGAAAGAGAATGTGTTATTGAAGCTATTAAAATAGCAAAAAAGGCAGGCTATAAGGATATTAAGGAAGTAAGTTCAATTAAGCCTGGTGATAAATTATATGCTACAAATATGGGTAAAAATATTTGTGTATTTAAAATTGGAAAAGATAAATTAGAAAATGGTTTAAACATCCTTGGTGCTCATATCGATTCACCAAGAATTGATGTTAAGCAAAACCCACTATATGAAAGAGGCGGCTTTGCATACCTTGATACACATTATTATGGTGGAATTGTTAAATATCAATGGGCAACTATTAAACTTGCACTTCACGGTGTTGTAGTTAAAGAAAATGGAGATGTAATTAATGTATGTATTGGTGAGGATGAAAATGATCCAGTATTTGTAATTACTGATTTACTTCCACACTTAGCTCAAGACAAGATGCAAAAATCTGCAGCTAAGGCAATTGAAGGTGAAGACTTAGATTTAACAATTGGTTCAATTCCATTTAAGAAAGATAAAGATTCTTCTTCTGTTAAAGAAAATATTAAAAAGATTTTAAAAGAAAAATATAATATCGATGAAGAAGATTTCGTATCTGCTGAACTTGAAATAGTACCTGAAGGAAAGGCACGTGAGCTTGGCTTAGATAGATCAATGGTATTAGGATATGGTCATGATGATAGAGTATGTGCATATACTTCTTTAATGGCTGTAATTGATTCAAAGGATTTAGATAGAACTTCTGTTGCATATCTAGTTGACAAAGAAGAAATCGGTTCTGTTGGTGCAACAGGTGCTCATTCTGAATGGTTCTTAAATTTAGTTAGAGAATTAATGTATTTAGAAAATAAAGAAAATTCTGAATTAAATGTAAGAAGATGCATCACAAATTCATTTATGCTATCAAGCGATGTATCTGCAGGATATGACCCACTATATGCTTCTGTATTTGAAGATAAAAACGCATCATACCTTGGTGAGGGCTTAACATTTAATAAATATACAGGCGCTCGTGGTAAATCAGGATGCAATGACTGTATGCCTGAATATATGGCTAAAGTTAGAGCTATAATGAATAACAATAACATTTATTATCAAACTGCTGAACTAGGAAAAGTAGATATCGGTGGTGGCGGCACTATCGCATACATCATGGGTAATATGGGTATGAATGTAGTTGATGCTGGCGTTCCTGTAATGTCAATGCACGCACCATATGAAGCAGTATCTAAAGTAGATGTTTATGAAGCATATTTAGGATATATGGCATTCATAAAAGATATTAAATAATAAGACACAAAAAAATGAAATCGGATAATCTGATTTCATTTTTTTAATTATAAGTAATTAATTTCAATATCTTTATAAATATCTTTAAGTGTATCTAAATATTTTTTAACATTTAAATATTTAGAATAACAATTTATTTTCTTTAAATAAGGCATATCTATAAAGGCATCAGTATATATGTTTTCAACACTTTGTGGTATATTCAATTCTTCTATTTTAGTTTTTGAAAATGCATAAGATGATATATTTTTTATTCCATCTTTAAGTTCTATATTTTTTAAATTATCACAACCATAAAATGCTGATGCGCCAATATTTTTAGCACTTATTTTTATATTATCTAGCTTTTTACAATAGCTAAACGCACTAGTTTCAATTTCTAATATATTATCTAGATTAATAATTTCTAAATTATCGCATTCACTAAATGCTAATTTAGAAATTTTTATTTTAGATGAATCCTTAAATTTTATTTTAACTAAATTAGTTTTATGATAAAAAGATCTAACTCCAATAGATACGACGTTGTATCCATCTACTTTATCTTCTATTTCATATTCATTTGAATTACCATATACATTTGTAACTTCCATACCATTTATTGTATCATTAAATTCATATTTAATTCTTGGAATATTAAAGAATAATATTAAAAAAGTAATTAAAGATATAATTACTATAAATAAAGGTATTAATATTTTTAAATTCTTTTTTAAAAATTCCATATTATTTTCCTTCTATTAATTCTATAAAATCATCTGGTAATTTAGTTTCAAAATACATTTCTTTTAAAGTATGAGGATTAATAAAATTAACACTAATACTATGAAGCATTAATCTTTTATTATTAACCTTATCTCCATATAATTCATCAGCGTATATAGGATGATTTATTGATTTTAAATGCACTCTTATTTGATGTGTTCTTCCTGTTTTTAATAATAATTCAACTAAGCTTAAATTATTAAATTCTTTTAATACCTTATATGATGTATAAGCATATTTACCATTTTTAGCTATAACCATCTTACCATTTATATGTCTATCGGTAGATATTGGCTTTTCAATATAAGATTCTTTATTTTTAAAATAACCTTTAGCTATTGCTACATATTTTCTTTTTATTTCATGTGTTGAAATAAAATAATCCATATAGCTTAATGTAAGTAAATCTTTACAAAATATAATTATACCTGTTGTATCCTTATCTAATCTATGAGCATATTTAATACTTAAATTAATATTATTTTTTTTATAATAATAAGCTACATAATTAGAAAGTGAATTTAAATTATCATGAATAATTATACCACTTGGCTTATTAATAATTAAAAAATAATCATCTTCATATATAATATCTAATTTATATTCTTGTGGAATATAATCTATTTTTTCATCATATGAAATAGATATTATATCATCTTTATTTAAAATATAATTTTCATTAATTATATTATTATTTACCATTATTCTTTTTTCAAAAAATAATTTATAAATCTTAGATTTAGATAAATGATAAAAAGATAAGAAATCTCTAATTGATTCTTCTTTTTTAGCTTTGTAATTTATTATCATTTAATAAATATGATGTATCAATTAAACCAATATAGCCATCATGCTTTATAACGCTATATGGATTAGCCTTTTTAATAATTGATACAACATCTCCTTTTCTAACTGATATGAAACTATTAGATGCGTCATTCGCATAATATTTTAATGTTTCTTCATCTTGATAAACAAATGATTTATGAACCCACATTTCAATATTAGTCTTTACATGCTTAACTAAATAAAAGTCTAAGTCAACATCGATGATTTCTACTTCATTGTCGTTATATGATAAGCTTATTTTTTCTTTTGGCATTTGATATGATACGTCAGTACGCATAACATATTTAGGGTAGTGATCAGTATATTTAAAGCTAAAATTCATATCATTTAAATTATCAAGCATAACAAAATTAATCTGACCACCCTTAACGATGTGATTTCCACCATCTATTGAGATGATGTTTTTTTGGAAATCAAAAATAGGGTTACAGCAAGAAACATCACGTCTATAATTTCTTGTAGGATAATGACCTACAATCATTAATTTTTCTTTCTTATTTGATAATTCATAAAATCTATCATATTTTAATAAAGATATAGAATATTTAGGAATATTATTTAAATCATCAATTCCACCATGAACTAATACTATTTTATTATTAATAGTTATTACATCATAAAGTGAATCCATAAATTCATAAAATTCATGATATTTAGATACTACAGTATTAACAAAATCACGAACATCCATATCCATATCTAATATATAATTTAATTCTTCTGCAATATCATTTATAATTGAATGCTTTTTAATATTTGCATAATATAAAAATTTATCTTTAGCATCATATGGTAATATGAATCTAAAAACCTCATCACAGTTTCCGGCAAGGACATATACATTATCTTTCTTAGATAATTCAATGACATATCTTAATGTCTTTAAATTCATTCCACTATCGCCTTTTTCATGGATATCACCAATAATGAATAGATAATCATTATCATTAAAACCAACCTCATCTAAGCCTCTTTTAAATGTAAATAGATCACCGTGGATATCGCTAACAAAAATTAATCTTCTATTAGATTCAATATTTAAATTTAGGGTTTTAGTCTTCTTTATTGTATCCATTTTTTATTTTTTCCCTTTCATTATAAGAATATATACATCCACAATAATCCTGTCTATATAA
>CADBQV010000215.1 GCA_902796895.1 uncultured Erysipelotrichaceae bacterium
GAATTTATAATTGTCTATACTAAAGCTAATGACTATGATTCTATCCACGACTTTTTAGCTGGATTATATACTCAAGAGGGTGCCGTAAGAAAATATATTTATTTAGATAAAGTAAGAGTCTTTTTAACAGCAACTATGGGTTGTGCTTCTTATCCTAATGATGCAAAGGATTATGATGAATTATTCTTAAAGATGGATAAAGCATTATATAGAGGAAAAATTAAAGGAAGAAACTGCTATATCATATATGTTCATGAAAAGCATAAAGATATAATTGTAAAAGAAAGAGGCGGAAATAGCTTACTTTCTAAATTACAAGATATAGAAAAAATTGTAGATGAGGATAGTGGTTCTGCATTAATTACTCATATAACAGATTATTTATATCGTGTCTTACATCCATTTAATGCTATAATAATCGATAAAAAGAATAATATTCAATCAGGTAATGATACAAGAAATTATTATTTCGGTAATAATGCTTATTTTATGCTAGATAAAATGCTTAAGCATCAAGATGTATTCCCATCTAGTAATCCAGGTGAAATAATTGAAAAATACCCTGAGACAACAAATATAATTGTATCAAGAAAGATACATGCATTTGTTGTTGTAAGAATTAAAAAATTTGGCTTTATCATTATATATGAAAATAATGTTACAAGAATGTGGCAGGATTTTGATTTAGCATTATTATATTTTGCAGCTAATTTATTAAAGGATAAGCTTGAAAAAGAACAAAATAAATAAAAATTAAGCACTACTTTTTGTAGTGCTTAATATTTTTTAAAATAGTCTAATGAATCTTTATCAAATTCTATATTATCATATAAAAATGTATCAACAACAGATGTATTAGTTGCCATTTTAAATCCATATGATTTAACAGTATATGATTCTTCTATTTCTTGACGTAATAATTTATAATTCTTATCAATTACAAAATTAATTCTTATATAATGAAATATAGGAACCATAGTACTATTTGAAAACATTATAATTTCTCTTTTATACCAAAATGGGGCATATTTATCATTAGGATTTAAATCTAATTTAATCGAATATGTATTATCATCATTTTTAATTAATTTTAAATTATCTAAATTTAATATAGTATCTTTAGATATAATATAGCCATTTGCTTCAAATGGAGACCAACCATATCTTTCATTCATTTCACTAATTGTATATATACTAGGTGATGCATCATCCCAGCTTGGTGTTACATCATCTATTTTTTTTGCTTTTCGTTCTAATGATTTATTTTCTAATAAATTATAATATCTTTGAGTTCCAACAGATATAAATCCACTAGATATAGTAGATATCATTAATTCATTTTTCTTTTTTATTCTTTCATTAGCTATTTTTTGAGTAACAAATGAAGCTTTTGATTCACCTTTAGTTACTACCTTAAATTCATCACACTTTTTTGCATTATATAATGTATATGCGATTATATCTAAGATATTTTCTTCTTCTATATTACTATTTAGTGGTGCTTCTTTTAATGTTGTTTTATATTCCACCTCATTATCTTTTACTTCTACTTTATCTTTATTAACTTCAACAATAAAATATATAGAAGTTAATATTATTGATGTTAATATAACTATTAATATTGATATTATAATAATCCTTTTTTTCTTCATATTAATCTTTTTCCTACTTATACGATAAATTATACAACAAAGTCAGAAAAAAGAAAATATGGTCAAATTTGACCATATTTTTATCTTAATCTTGCGTTATATTCTTTAGCTAATTTTTCTAATATCTTATTAACTAATTCATCAACCTCTTGAGTTTCTAATGTTTTATTATAATCCTCAAATGTTAATGAGAATGCTAAAGATTTTTCATCTTTTCCTACATTTTCACCAGTATAAACATCAAATAATTTAATATCAGTTAAAGCATTTCTTGCAGCTTTTTTAATACATTCTTCAATGTCAGATGCTATAACATCATTTTTAACAACGATAGCTAAGTCACGATTAATTGATGGGAATTTATTAATTGAATGATATTTTAATTTGTTAGTTTCAGTTACTGCTGCTTCTAAATCTATTTCAAGCACTACAGTATTTTTACAATCGTGCTCTGATTCGAATTTAGGATGCATTTCTGCTAAATAACCTATTACCTCACCATTATGAAGGATTTCTGCACATCTTCCTGGATGGAATGATTTAATATCTGAAGATGCCTTATATTGAACCTTGAAATTTAATTTATCGAATAAGCTATCAGCTAA
>CADBQV010000216.1 GCA_902796895.1 uncultured Erysipelotrichaceae bacterium
TAATTTAGGTAATAAATTATCTATAAATAAAAATTATTTAATATTTAAAAAAGGAGATAATGTTACATATTATTCTAATGGTGAATTGAAAAATACTATAATTGAAAATGACGAATATGTAGCAATATATCCTAGATTTAATATAAATTATAATAATACATTTCCTAAATTTAAAATAAATACATCTAAAGTAGGTGGTCCATCTGGTGGACTATTACAGACACTTTCAATTTATAACGCATTAACTAAAAATGATTTAACCCACGGACTTAAAATTGCCGGTACCGGAACTATATCATTAGATGGTAGTGTTGGTGAAATTGGTGGTATAAGAGAAAAAATACCTACAGCACTTGATAATAATATCGATGTATTTTTATGTGTTAGTAAAAATTATGATGATGCGAAAGAAGCATATGATTCATTATCTAATAGATCTAAAATGAAATTAGTAAAGATAAATACATTTGATGATGCAATAAATTATTTGGAGAATTTATATGTATAATGAAATATTTGATGAATATCAAAAATTAAATATAAAACAAAAAGATCAAATTATTACATTTGTATTTTCTTTAATAATTTCAATATTAATTTATTTAGGACCTATCGCATTACTTATAAATTTATTAATTTATATTCATTTAAAAAAATTAATTGTCGTTTTAATGGCTATAATTGCTATAATGTTTTTTTATACAATTAATCACCTATATTTTTTAGGTACTGCTAAAGGCAAAATAAAAGGTATATATTTATTATCTATACCACAAACAATTTTATTTTCCTTTGTGGCATTTATTTTAGTTTTAATATTACTTTTAATAGGAGTGGTATAATGGATAATGATATTAGAAAGAAGCAAATAAAAAATTTAATAATAACTCTATTAATATTTGTTATATTTTATCTAATTGATCAATTAACTAAATATCTTGCCACAATTAATTTGCCATATAATGAGGCAACTGAAGTTGGCACAACAGTAGAATTTATACCTTATTTTTTGTCATTTAAATTAACATACAATAGGGGTATTGCCTTAGGACTTTTTAGTAATGTACCTTGGTTAATATTATTATTTACACTTTTAGGAACTATCATTTTATGTTATTTTTGTTCATTTAATGATTGGAAATATGCAAAGCTTAAAAGCTTTAGCTTAACACTTGCTTTAGCAGGATGTGTAGCTAATTTCTTTGATAGATTTATAACAATATTCAATTTATTTGAATCAAAGGGTGTTGTAGATATGATTGTATGGTATCAATGGGATTGTTTTACAGAATTTTTTGGAATGGGTAAGACTATATTTAATTTTGCTGATTTTATATTAATTACTGCAGCAATCTTATTTATAATTGATTTATTATTCTTATCCGAAAGGAGAAAGAAAAAATATGAACAAAATCATCATAGATAAAAATTATGAAGGTATAAGACTAGATAAGGTATTAGCCTCATTACTTCCTGATAAGACTAGAAATAATATTTTAAAATTAATTGAGGATGAAAAAATATTATTAAATGATAAACCATTTAAAGCATCAACAAAAGCTAAGGAAAATGATACGATAACTATTTTAGATGTTGAAGCTAAAAATTTAGATTTAAAAGCCGAAGACTTAAATTTAGATATTGTATATGAAGATTTAGATGTTGCAGTTATTAACAAGCCTAAGGGTATGGTAGTACACCCAGGTGCTGGTGTTAATGAAGGAACACTTGTTAATGGCTTATTATATGAAATGGATGATTTATCTGAAATCAATGGTGTAATAAGACCTGGTATAGTTCATAGAATTGATAAGGATACAACAGGCTTATTGATGGTTGCTAAAAATGATATGGCAAGTCTATCTTTAACTGAACAACTTAAAAAGCATGAATGTAAAAGAATTTATTATGCATTAGTTTACGGTGAATTTGAAGAAGAAAGAGGAAGAATAAACGCTCCTATTTCTAGAAGTAAAGAAGATAGAAAGAAAATGGCTGTTGATAAGGATGGTAAAGAAGCAATAACTAATTTTAAGGTTCTTAAAAGATATAAAGGTTATACATTACTTGAATTAAAACTAGAAACAGGTAGAACCCATCAAATAAGATGCCATATGGAATATATTGGTCATCCACTTGTTGGTGATAAAGTATATGGAAGAAGAAAAGTAATTGGTGATTTAGGACAATTCTTACATGCTAAAATTATTGGATTTAAGCATCCAAGAACTAATGAATGGATGGAATTTGATTCAAAATTACCTGATTATTTTACTGATTTTTTAAATACACTTGAAGAAATAAAGGAATAATTATATGGATGATTTATGGATTTTATATAATAATTCATTTGATACAGGCATGCCAAGTCCTGCAACAAGAATGCTAGATGAAGCAATTAATAATAATATTAACGCTAAATTAATGTTTGTTGATTATTTTAAAGAAGAAAATAATATTATTTATTATAAAGATAAAGTCATATCTTTACTTCCTAAAATTGTTTTAATGAGAGCTAATAATATAGATGTAGCAAAAATGTTTGAAAAAAAACATGTAAAAATAATTAATTCAACTAAATCTATATTACTATGTCGTGATAAATATATGACACATAAATTAGTTAATGATTTATATATACCTCAAATTAAAACAGAATTATTAAATGATTTAACTTTTAATGAAATTATAAAAAAATATAATCTTCCTTTCATATTAAAATATAGATATGGTAAGCAAGGAGAAAATATATATTTAATTGATAACGAATTAAAATTTAATGAAATAATAAAAAATATCAATAAAGATGATTATATTATTCAAGAATATATAAAAGAATCATATGGAGTAGATATAAGAGTATTAATAGTAGAAGATGAAATAATTGGCGCAGTTAAAAGAGAAAATAAATCAGATTTTAAAAGTAATCTAGCTCAAGGTGGCCTATCTTATGATTATAAAATATCATCTAAGGTATATAAGGATTCATTAATGATAGCTAAAAAAATAGGTGCCGATATAGTAAGTGTGGATTATTTAATATCTAAATCAGGCTTACTTTTTTGTGAAGCAAATACTAATCCAGGTTTTAATTCTTTTTGTTATTTAGGTTATGATGTAAGAAAAACATTTATGCATCATATTAAAGAAATGTTAAATAAATAAATTCATAAGATA
>CADBQV010000217.1 GCA_902796895.1 uncultured Erysipelotrichaceae bacterium
GTCTTTTGTTATTTCAATAACATGAATTTTTCCTTCAGAAGTTAATGTTTGATCTAACACTCCATCATTAACACCATTAGTTTTATAATCATATTTAGCATTTTTAATTGCTGTTAAAAATTCAAGTGGAGTAGATACTTTAGCATAAGCTTCAGTATTTTCATATTCGCTAAAATCTGAAATATGACCTGTAACATAACCATTTTGATAAAAATTATCTATTTGTTCACTACTAGCAGTATCTAAATATGCTTTTTCAGTTAATGCACTTTCTTCTTCCTTAGGAAGATTATATTCTGGATAATAAGCTGCCTCATCATAATTTGAAGGACTTGGCTTCTTTTCATAATAAACAACTAATACAGTATTTTTAGTTATTTCTGTTTCCATATCTAAATACGCTGTATCTGCAGGCTTATTTTTATATGCATAAACATCATATCCTTCTATAGCAGGTGCTTCAATATCTTTTAATTTAGTACCTTCTTTAATTTGTTTTTCATCTAGCTTTATAGACTTTTCTTTTTCTTCATCATAATAATAGAACTTTACTGTATATTTTATAGAATCGTCAACTGATTCAGTAGGTAAAATATCTGTATTTGAAGTAACAGGCGCTGTTGTATCATCTGTTGATACTACAGGTGTATTAGTTGATTCTGCTGGCGTATTAGTAGATTCTATAGGTGTGTTTGTAGATTCTACTGGTGTGTTAGTTGATGCTTCTGGTATAGTAGTTGTTTTATTTACATCACTACTGCCATTACATGATACTAAAGTTATAGCAATAGATGATAATCCAAGCATTAATAATGCTTTTTTAATATTCTTTTTTTTCATAATTTTCATTTCCTTCTTTTAATCTATTATTATTCTATAATAAATATAATTATTTTGTAAATAAATAATATCAATTTAAAAATAAAAAAAAGATGATTATTTAAATCATCAATTTCTATATTCCTGCATAATGACTTACTATAATCCAAATTGCAAGAATTATTAATATACATCCACCAATAATTGCTGTAATCTCAAATTTACCTTTCAATAATCTAACTATTTGTCTTCCTAAAAAAAGACCGACTAGAGAAAACGAAAAAGTAATTAGCATAATTATTGATACATGAAGCCATATAGTAGATGTTGTAGATAAACCAGAATGTAGTGCAACTCCAGTACCAAGGGCATCTATAGCTGTTGCAAATCCAAAATATAATACTTCTTTAATACTAAATGTTTTGACTTCTTTTTCTTCTGGTGTCTTTTTTAAATCCTTTATACCTTCAATAAGCATCTTTCCACCTATAATTAAGAGTAATATAAATGCTATCCAAGATACAACATCAGACATTATTTTTCCTGCATTAGCACCACCTGATTCACCAACTAATATGGCAATAATTTCAACTAACCAGAAGCCAACAAGGGGCATAAGTGCTTGCATTAAGCCAAAAACACTAGCAATAAAAAAACTTTTTTTCTTATTTATATCAGTATATGTTAAACCATCAGTTACAGATACAGCAAATGCATCCATAGATAGTGCTATACCAAGTAAAATTATCTCTAAAATAATTGCTATACTCATATTTTTTTTCCTCATTTTTTGAAAAACTATTAGCATTATATATTTTTTTATTTGTTTTTGCAATATATCATTGTATGATATAATAATTTTGGTGATTAAATTGAAAGCTTTATTAATAGGAATTAATGCAAAATATATTCATCCTAATCTTGCGATAAGATTACTTAAGAAAAATACTACATATGATACTGATATTAAAGAATATACAATTAAAGATGATAAAAATAAGATAATTGATTATATAAATAATTCAGATTATGATTTAGTAGGCTTTTCTTGTTATATATGGAATATCGAAATTATAAAAGAAATATTAAATAAAATTAATCATAATAAAATAATTATGCTAGGTGGTCCTGAGGTATCATATAATCCTTATGATTATATTGATAATGATTTATGTAATTATGTTATTAAAAATGAAGGTGAGGAAGCATTTCATCTTCTTCTATCTTACCTAGATAATAAAATAAAAATAGATGAAGTACCTAATTTATATTATAAGCATGGCTTTACATTTGATAAATTAGTTGATTTATCTAAATCTAAAATGGCATATGACTTATTAGATGACCTATATAATAAAATAGTCTATATTGAAACATCTAGAGGATGTCCTTATAAATGTGCATATTGTATGGCATCATTAGATAATAAGGTTAGATTCTTTGATATTGAAGAAATTAAAAAGCAATTATTATATTTACAATCTAAAAATGCCAGAGTATATAAGTTTTTAGATAGAACATTTAATGCTAATAAAAAATTTATTGATTTAATCGATTTTATTATTTTAAATCATAAAGAAAATGAATCTTATCAATTTGAAATAACAGGTGATTTATTAAAGCCTGAATACATTGATTATATCAATAAAAACGCACCAAAGAATTTATTTAGATTTGAAATAGGCATTCAATCAACAAATATAGATGCTAATCTATCTGTTGGTAGAATTCAAAATAATGAATTATTATTTTCAAATATAATAAAGATTCAAGATGCTGGAATTATCGATTTACATCTAGATTTAATTGCAGGATTACCAAAAGAAGATTATAATTCTTTCATTAAAACATTTAATGATTGTATATCTCTTAGACCAAAAGAATTACAGCTAGGATTTTTAAAATTATTACATGGTACAAGATTATATAATGAAGCAACACTTCATGGCTATGTATGGGATAATAATGCACCATATGAAATAAAATATAATAATTATTTATCTATAGATGATATTAAAGAAATACACTTTACCGAAGATGCTTTTGAATCATATTATAATAGCGGTTTAATGAGAAATGCTATGAAAATAGTATTAGATAATGAATCAAATCCATTTATGTTTTTTAATAAGCTTGGAAAATTAGATTATAAGCATAAAACATTAGAACATTTATTTAAAGTTATTGATGAATATCAAAAGGATAAAGATTATTATAAAATATTTCATAAGGAAGTAATAATTGATTATCTAAATCATTTTAATTTAAAGCCTAAGGCTTGGTGGGATGAATCAATTGATTCTAAAAATAGAAATATAATATTAAGAGATTTATATGAAAAAGGATTATTTAATGATTTAAAGATAGATGATTTATATAAATATTCTATGGTTATTTCATTAGATGATACATTAATAATTGCGATATATAAATCTAATTATAAATTAATTAAGGAAATAAAAAAATAAGTTGCAATTTGTTGGATTCCAACATTTTGCAACTTTTTTATTATTCTTTTCCGTCCCAGCAATATGTACAAAGCTTTTCTTCATCAATTTCACAAGCTTTTTTCAAATCATCTAAACGATTGAATTGAAGTGATGTGAAGTTAAGCTCTTTTCTGATTTCTTCAACCATTCTTTTATATTTATCTCCATCTGGATTAATATATTCTTTAATAGTTTCAGGATCATTATTGCCTTCTAGATTTAAAATTGTTTTTCTTGTAATTAATTCCATTTCAGAATTTGAACGGCTGAAATTTAAATATTTACAACCATATAATAGTGGTGGGCATGCAGATCTAATATGAACTTCTTTCGCACCACTTTGGTATAAGAATTCAGTTGTTTCTCTCATTTGAGTTCCACGAACAATTGAATCATCTATTAATAATAATTTTTTATCTTTAATTAAATCATGAACTGGAATAAGCTTCATTTTAGCGATCAAATTACGCTTTGATTGAATTGTTGGCATAAAGCTTCTTGGCCA
>CADBQV010000218.1 GCA_902796895.1 uncultured Erysipelotrichaceae bacterium
AAATAAGCTTGCTGCAAGTGCTGCATCAGCATTAGCTATTTCAAATACATCATAAAAATCCTTTTTAGAACCTGCACCACCTGATGCTATAACAGGAATTTTTACATTATCAGTAATTAATTTTGTTAATTTTAATTCATAACCTTTTTTTGTTCCATCTGCATCCATGCTTGTTAAAAGGATTTCTCCAGCACCAAGTGCCTCAACCTTGCGAGCCCAAGCGACTGCATCTAGACCTGTAGCTTCTCTTCCACCTTTAATATATACTTCATAGAATTGACCATTCCACTTAGCATCGATTGCTACAACTATACATTGATTACCATACTTAAGGCTTGCTTCTTTAATTAAATTAGGATTTTTAACTGCAGTTGAATTAATTGATACCTTATCAGCACCAGCATTTAGGATATCATGAATATCATCGATATTTCTTATTCCACCACCAACTGTAAGCGGAATAAATACTTCCTTAGCTGCCTTTTTAATTGTATCAATTAAAATGCCTCTTTTTTCATATGATGCTGTAATATCTAAAAATACTACCTCATCAGCACCTAAGGCAGAATATGCTTTTGCAGTTTCAGTAGGATCACCGGCATCAATTAAATTTATGAAATTTATTCCTTTAACTACTCTTCCCTCTTTTAAATCAAGACAAGGAACTATTCTTTTAGTTAACATAATTATTCCCCAATTTCTTTATTATATATAAAAACCGGCAATAATTAATTGCCGATTTTTTATATTATGTAATCTAATTCAAAAATCAACTAATATTTATTTATTATTTTTATTTATTAAATAAAAAATACAAATAAATTATAACAACAAATAAAATATTATTCAAGTTTTTCTATTTTAAATTAGATTTTTAAAATACTACTTTTTTTTGCTTTTACTCTTAATACAGCCTTATATACTACATTAGAGATTATAATCTACTATATATTCTCCTTCTTTAGTAGTTTGAACTTCAAATGAATCTATTACATTATTTATTATAGTCTCGACATTCTTTTGTGTGTTAAGATACTACATCCTGCAAATGAAAATAATCCTAGTATAGCAAGTAATGCTACAATTCTTTTTAATTTTCATTTTTATAATCTCCTATATATTTTTTTCTATATTCTTTTGGTTTCATACCAACAATTCTTTTAAAAACTTCTGTAAAATTAGATTGAGTTTTAAAACCTGATTTTATTACTATTTCATTTAATGATAAATCAGGATTTTTCATTAATTCTTTTGCTTTAGATAATCTTATTCTATTTAAATGATTAACTGGTGTATCATTCATATATCTTTTAAAAGCTTTTGTAAAATATGTATATGCATAATCTGATTTAGATGCAATATCTTTAATTGTTAAATCAGGATTTTCATAATTATCTAGCATATATAATATACTTTTTTTCATATTTGTAAAATAGAAATTAGCAGGCTTTCTAGTATCTATATTTTCTTTTAAGCCATCAGTAATTAATATTTTTACAATATCTTCCATTAAATTTATATCTTGAGTTACTCTAAAAATACTAAGTGTCATCAATAATTCTTTAGAAACTAAAAATTTAGTATAAAAATATTTTCCTTCATGATTTAATTCTTTTTTTAATTCATCAAGATAATTCATATCTACTACAATAGATATAACACTTGAATTCAAGTCAAAATCAATACCATGATTTGTATTAGGATTAACAGGGTAACAATATCCTACCTCACCAATATATAAGGCATCTTCATAAATTAATAGTGGCATCAAATTGAAAGGAATAATAAATTCGTAAGGCAAATGCTTATGATTAAATGATGACATTTTTTCATTTACGTTAGCCTTATATTCCGCAATACTTACGTATTTTGTAGTTATTATTTTAGCATATTTATTTATTTCATCTTCATTTAATCCATGAGCAAGTCTTAAATCCATAGCTTATATTATTTCCTTTCATTAAATTTATGTTATGCATAATATTATCATATACATTTTTACCTTCCCACACTGGTACAGTTACTTTATATATTTTATTATATTAATTATTAAACTTTTATTAAAGTTTAGAAAAATTATTATGGCAAAAAAATGAAAAAATGAGATTCAAAATGATTGAATCTCTAATAATTTCTTTTGCTTTAACAAAGACATGACCTAGTGTTTTTATATTATTATTTTTATATTAATTAATCTTCAAATTCTATAATTGCAGATTTTAAATCAATTTTACCGCTATATAGTGATTTACCTAATATAATACCACTACATCCGATTTCTTTAGCATTTTTAATATCTAATACAGATTTAGCACCACCAGATGCGATAACTTCCATATTAGTTTCTTCAATGAATTTTTTAGTTTGAGAAACATTAATACCATCTAATGTTCCATCCTTGTCGATATCAGTAAATATAATTGTTTTTACTCCAACATTTTCTAATTTTTTAGCAAATGTTATGGCATCTAAATGACTATCTTCTAGCCAGCCATGAGTTTTTACAATCATATTTATGCAATCAATTCCTACAACAATTTTATCGCTACCAAATGTATCAATTGCTTCTTTTACAAAATCAATATTTAAGGCGCTAGATCCAAGTATTACTCTTTTAACACCAACATTAAGTAATGTTTTAATATGTTCTATATTTCTTATTCCACCGCCAAGCTCAATATCAATTACGCTTGCGATTTCTTTGATGGCATCTAAATTCTTAAATGAACCATCCTTAGCACCATCTAAATCTACACAGTGTAAAAATGTAGCACCCATTTGTTTGAATTTAATAGCTTGTGATTTAGGATTGCCATATTCAGTTACCTGATTATAATCACCTTTATATAGTCTTACTGCCTTACCATCATGTAAGTCAATTGCAGGATATAATTTCATTATAATTCACCAAAATTTCTTAAGATTTCTAGTCCTACTTCACCTGATTTTTCAGGATGAAATTGCGTTGCATATATATTATCTTTATTTACTGCGCATATAAAATCTGTATCACAATAATTAGATTTAGCAATTGCATATTCGCTTTCTTTTAGATAATATGAATGAACAAAATATACATATTTATCATCTAAGCCTTTTAATAAAGGATTATCTTTTAATACTTTAATATTATTCCA
>CADBQV010000219.1 GCA_902796895.1 uncultured Erysipelotrichaceae bacterium
AATAAATGTGCAATCTTCCCATGGGCATTTGATTCTAAAAAGAATTTAATTGATGATCAGTTTATTCAATCTCAAAGTAAATATTTTGATTCTGAATTCGATAAGGTAACAGAAGAAACTATTACTGAAGATTTAATGGATTTACCACTTTTATATGATGGTTGTGAATTCTTACTTGCAATTTATAATAGAAAAGCACTAGAAAAATTAAAAGTAGAATTAGCATCAGAATATAATACTCAAATTGGTCTATATTCATTAACTGACCCTGAATTTTTAGTTTTAAGAGTAAATGTATTAACTAATGGTCAATTTATTTCAAGCTTCTTTATAAGAACTCCATATATTGAATCTTGTGATTTTAAATGTATTGGTGTTGAGACGATGCAAAAGGATGGAATGTATTATTATTTCTTACATTTAAAAATTGAACTAGCATCATATGGTAATGGTAATTATAATCATGCATTTATGATTAATCAATTTAATGCACTAATTAATAAATACCAATCTAAAACTAATAACCAGAAAATTAATGATGAACAATTACAATATATTTATGAAAAATTAAATGAAAAAATATACACAACAACAGAAAGCTTCTTAACAGAGCTTGATGGCGCTCCAAGACTTTTATATTTTATGAATTTAATTAGAGCTATATTAAATGATAATGAATCAACATTTGATTTAGATAAGATTCAAACATTCTATACTAATTTTATATTTAATGCTTATAATGAATTATCATCAATTGAATCATTAATTAAAATAGCATTTGATGATATTGATGATTTAATTGTTGAGCTTGAAGAAATAACTCAAGTATCAAATTATGATTTAGCAGCTAAATATGATGTTGCTATTACAGATAGTGTTGGTAATGAAATGACACTTGAAGAAGCAAAAGCTAAGAAAGATTCATTTATTAATCTAGAAGCTAATTATAAATTACATGCACAGTACTTAAGCTATATTTATACTGAATCTAGAATTATGAATGATGAATATTCAATGTTTGAATATGAAGGAATAAAAGAAAAAGAAGAATAGGGGTGTATTTCATGGCAAAACCTACAATCGCAATAATGTATGACTTTGATAAAACATTATCAACTACAGATATGCAAGAATATGATTTTATAAAAAATTTAGGTGTTACACCAGAAGAATTCTGGGGTAAAAGCCAAGTACTTACAGATAAAAATAAGGTTGATAGAATCTTAGCATATATGTATATTATGAAAAAAGAATGTGAAGAAAAAAACATTCCATTAACTAGAGAATATCTAAATGAATGTGGTAAGAATATTATTTTATATAAAGGTGTTACTACATGGTTTGATCGTATTGCGAAATTTGCTGATGAAATAGGCTGTAACGTTGAGCATTATATTATATCTTCAGGTATTACAGAAATAATTGAAGGTACTGATATTGCTAAATATTTTAAAAAAATATATGGCTGTAATTTCTTATATGGAAAAGATGGTCAAGCCTTATGGCCAGCTATGGCAGTAAATTATACACTAAAAACTCAATATATTTATCGTATTTCAAAAGGTGTATTAGATGAAATTGATGATGAGAATTTAAATGCTCATACAATATCTAAAAGAATTCCTTTTGAAAATATGATTTATATTGGTGATGGATCAACAGATGTACCTTGTATGGTACTTGTAAAAGAAAATGGTGGTAAAGCTATTGCCTTATATCAATCTGGTAATAAACAAAAGGTTTTAAAGCTTGTTGAGGATAACAGAATTAATTATGTTACTGTAGCTGATTATAGAGAAGGCTCAACACTTGAAAAAACAGTTAAATTAATGCTTGAAACTATTACACTTGTATCAAGCTTAAAGGATAAAGAAGAAAAACAAATTAATTATTTTTTGAAAAATAATGAGGTACAAAATGAAAATTAATTTTTATAATGAACAAGATATTAATGTTTGGAAATATGAAAGATTAATTAAAAGAGTATTTAAAGCATTTAATAGAAAAGAAAGATTTGATATTATTTTTGTTACAAAAGATGAAATAAAAAGAATAAATAATGAATTTAGAAAAAAAGATGCAGTTACTGATGTTATATCATTTGCAAATATAGATGATCCAATGAATTTTGATTATAAATCACTTGGTGAAATATTTATATGTGTTGAAAAAGCATTTGAACAAGCAAATGAATATGGACATTCAAAAGCACGTGAAATGTTATTTTTAGCAGTTCATGGCTACTTACATCTTTGTGGATTTGATCATATAGAAAAAGAAGATGAAAAAATAATGTTTAAAATCCAAGACGATATTTTAGATAAGGCAGGTATAAAAAGATGATAGATAATGATAGATTATTAGATTATGCCCTAGCTGCAAGAAGCCTTGCATACGCTCCTTATTCAAAATTTAAAGTAGGAGCTGCAATATTACTTAAAAATGATAAAGTAATTACAGGATGTAATGTTGAAAATGCTTCATATGGAATGTCAATGTGCGCTGAAAGATGTGCACTTTTTAAAATGATAAGTGAAGGATATACAAAAGATGATGTTATATCTATGGTTGTTGTAGGAGATACAGAAGATCCTATTTCACCTTGTGGAGCGTGTCGTCAGGTAATGGACGAATTATTAAATAAAGATACTAAAATTATATTAGCTAATATAAAAAGACAAACAAAAGAATTTAGTGTAAAGGATTTATTACCATATTCTTTTACAAGTAAGGACCTATAAAATGCAAATTGATACATACAAATCTGGCTTCGTAGCTATTGTAGGAAGACCTAATGTTGGTAAATCTACATTCTTAAACCAAGTAATTGGTAAAAAAATAGCTATAACAAGTGATAAGCCACAAACAACAAGAAATAAAATACTTGGAATTTTAACAACTGATGAATATCAAATAGCTTTTACTGATACACCAGGTATTCATAAGCCATCTACATTACTTCAAGAACGTATGGTAAATGCTTCATATGATTCAACAAAAGGAGTAGATGCTGTAATTTTTATGACAACACCACTTAAAAAGGTATTAAAGGGTGATGAAATAATATTACAAAATTTAAAAAAATTAAGAGTACCTGTATATTTAGTTATTAATAAGGTTGACCAATTAAAGAAATTTAATGATATTGACCTTACTATAGCCTTATATAAGGACTTATATCCTTTCCAAGGATTTTTCCCAATATCAGTTTTAGAAAATAAAAATGTTGATAAATTACTTGAAATGATTGTTAAAACAATTCCATTTGGTCCTAAATTTTATCCTGATGATATGGTATCAGATCATTCTGATAGATTCTTAGTATCAGAATTAATAAGAGAAAAAATCTTATATTTAACTAAAGAAGAAGTTCCTCATAGTATCGCAGTAGTAGTTGATTCTATGAAGGATGATACAAATTCAGATTATCTTGATATATACGCAACTATATATGTAGAACGTGATAGTCAAAAAAGAATAATAATAGGTCATGAAGGCGAATTAATTAAAAAAATTAAAGAAAGATCATTATCTGATATTAAAAAATTATTAAATAGAAAATGTCATCTTGATTTATGGGTTAAAGTAAAAAAGGATTGGAAGGATAGACCATCAGATTTAGCTAATTTAGGATATTCAAAGGATAATTTTTAATGAAAGCTGAAGGCATAGTATATAAAGTAATACCTTATAAGGAAACATCAAGTATTGTCTATTTATATACTAAATTTGGTCATATATCAGTAAAATCTATTGGCTCAAAAAATAAAAAGAATCAATCCTTTTTATTCGATAATGTAGGAAATATTGTTTCATTTTTAATAACTGATTCAGAATTTCCTACACTAATTGAATATAATTTAATAAAAGATCAATATGACTTAACAAAAGATATTTCAATGCTAAAGGCATTTGGCATAATTATTAAAATAATATCTTATATATCAAATGATTTAAGCCATAATAGAATTTATTCTTTTATTTTAAAAACATTAGATGATATAAGGATAAATCCTAAAAAGGCTTTATCCATTTTTTTAATTAAAATGCTATATAATTTTGGTGTAAACCCTAATTTAAAAACATGTGTTTTATGTGAAAGTAATTTAATTACATCATTTTCTATACCACTTGGTGGTGCCTTATGTGACATACATAAAAATGAAGAAAATAATGATTTATTAAAAATTTGGCAAGAATATTATTATGAAAAAAAAGATATAAATTTATATAGCGATTATGATTTTGATTTATTATTAAATAATATAATAGAATATTATAATATACATACAAATATAAAATTAAAGGTATAATATGAAAGAATTTTTTAAGAAAAAAGGATATAAAGGTATAATTTTATCGATATTAATGTCACTTATCTTTATTTCCTTATTTTATGTTAATAATAATTCAAATATTGATTCTTTTTTAATGGATTTAATCTATCAAAATGAAAAAATAGAAGAATCTAATATTATTATAATTAATACCAAAAAAGATTATTCTTTTAATGATTATATCAATTTAATTGATGATTTAGAAAATAAAAATGTAAAAATTATAGGTATCTTAGATGATATAAATTATGATATTAATTTAGATAATAAATTAAATAATTATAATAATATAATTTTATCTAATAAATTATTAATTAATAACCTAGATTATAGACAAAATGAAATACATATTAATGAAGCATTAATTACAAATAATAATTATAATTATAAATATGGTTATAAATTATATCAAAAAGATAAAGATAATGTTTTAAGAAAAACATTATTTAATACATCAATTAATGATATAAAATATAATAGCTTTTCTTATATGATATATAAATTAAATCAAGAAATTGATAATTTAGATATAAAAGAATATAAAGAAAATGAATTTTATAATTATAAATATTATATTAAAAAATCTAATATAATTAATTTAAATATAGATAATTTAGATGATATTGATTTAAATAATAAAATAATATTATTAAATAATAATACAGATACATATGAAAATCCACTTGAAAGAATTAGATTATATAATGAAGCTGAAATAGAAGCTAATATAATATTATCACTTTTAAATGATGGAATATTATATGATTATAATTATTATTTAGTTTTAGTATTAGTATTTGTATTTATTTTATTATTTTCGTATTTTATATATAAAATAAAATTATTAATCCAATCAATTATTACTTTAATATCTTTAATATTAATTATTTTAATAATGTCATTATCATATAATTTTGGCCTTTATTTACCTTTATTTAATTTAACATTTATTGTTATATTAATATATTTATTAAATATCACATTTAATTATGTCTTAATGTCAAAAGAAAAGAATGAAACAATTAATATATTTTCAAAATATGTCTCTAAAGATATTGCGAAAAACGCATTAAATAATGATATAAAAATAGAAGGAATAAAAAAAGATATTGCTTGTATTTTTATCGATATAAGAGGCTTTACTGCAATATCTGAAAAGCTAGATCCAGCACTTGTTGTTGAAATATTAAATAAATATTTAGAAATTACAACTGATTCTATACTTTCATTTGGCGGTATCGTAGATAAATATATTGGGGATGCCACAATGGGTTTATTTAACGCACCAAATGATTTAGAGGATTATGAATTTAAAGCGATACTTACTGCACTTTTGATTAAAGAAAAATCACAAATTTTAGAAAAAGAATTTTATCAAAAATATAAAATAAAAATAGCCTTTGGTATCGGTATTAATTCAGGCTTTGCGACTATTGGAAATATTGGTTCAAAAGATAAAATAGAATATACTGCAATAGGTGATATGATAAATATCGCATCAAGGCTAGAGGGTATTGCTAAGGCTAGAGAAATATTAATAACAAAAGAAATGTATTTAAAAATAAAAGATAAAATAAAAGTTAAAAAAATTGGTGATATAAAATTAAAAGGCAAAGAAAAAACTACTACAGTATATCATGTAATAGGACTAAAGGAGAGTTAGTATGAAATATTATATAATACCAGATATTAATAACTTAGAAAAATCTTTAGATTATTCTAATAAATATAATTTAGGCTTTGAATATAATGATTTTTTTAATCCTAAATTATTAGATGATAAATCTAATTTAGATTTAATAATTAAAAAATATCAAAGTTTAAATAGAAAATGTGATACATTGCATGGCGTATTTTATGATATATGCTTAAATTCATGTGATAGTTTAATTAAAGAAGCATCAGAGTCAAGAGTTATTTCATCATTTGAAATAGCTAAAAAATTAAATGTAAAAGGTGTTGTATTTCATACAAATTATATTACATGGATGAATACATTATCTTATAAAAAATCATGGATAGAAGGAATGAAATCATTTTTTATTAAAATGAATAAGATGTATCCTGATATTGAAATATATATTGAAAATATGTTTGATAATTCACCAGATTATTTAAAGGATTTGATGGATGAGATAAATAATGAAAAAATTAGAGTATGCTTAGATGTAGCACACGCATCTATATCTAATATAGATTTAGAAATATGGTTTAAGAAATTAAGTAAATATATAAGTCATATTCATATTAATGATAATGACCTAAAAAGTGATTTACATGAAGAAATTGGTCTTGGTAAAATAGATTTTGATAAAGTTTATAAATTAATTAAAGAATATGCAAATGATGCATCTATATTAATTGAAATAAGTGACTTAGATAAAGCAATAAATTCATATTTGAAGGTAAAAAAATATGATAATGAGTAAGGATTTAAAGAAAATATTAGATATTGGTATATCCTTATCTAGTGAAAAGAATTCAAAAAAGCTTTTATCTAAAATCTTAAATTTCAGTATGGAAATATCTAATTGTGATGCAGCAACACTTTATTTACTTAAAGATGATAATTTGTATTTTACCTTAATGCGTACTAAATCATTAAATATATCAAAGGGCTTTGATGATGAAATAAATTTACCTCCGGTAAATATTAATGCTAAATCTGTAGCTGCAATAGCAGCAAAAGAAAAAAGAATTATCAATATTAAAGATGTATATAATGATAAAAAATATGATTTAGAAGGACCTAAAAAATATGATTCATTAACAGGATATCATACTAAAAGTATGTTAGTATTTCCTTTAATGAATAAGGATGATGATATTTTAGGTGTTATGCAATTAATTAATGCATGTGATAATAACTTAAAAATAACATCATTTAGAAAAAATATAGTAGAAGTTATTTATTCACTTGCATCTATGACATCTATTTTACTTTTAAATGATAAATTATATGAAGAAATTAATACACTACTTGATTCGTTTGTAAATGCGATGGTTAGTGCGATTGATCAAAGAACTCCATATAATGCATTCCATAGTATTAATGTAAAAAGATTATCAGTTAATTTTTGTTATTATCTAAATGACTTTAATTTAGCAAAAATAAAAGAAAATGATATTGAAGAATTAAAAATGGCATCAATGCTTCATGATATAGGAAAAATAATTATTCCTATTGAGGTATTAAATAAAGCGAATCGTTTTGAAAATAAAATTGATAAGATGTTATTAAGATATAATTTAATATTATCTGAAATTAAAAATAATTATTTAGAGAATAAAATAGATTTAAATAAATATAATGAATTATATAATAATGTTATTGATGCGAAAGAATTTATTATAGAATTAAATAATAAAACATTTTTAACAGATGATGATATTAAAAAACTAGATATTATTAAAGAATATAAATTTAATACAGCATTTGGTGAATTTAAAATAATTGAAGATGATGAATTAGATGATGCATATATTAAAAAAGGCACTCTTACAAATGAAGAAAGATTAATAATTGAAAAGCATGCTTATTATACTCATGAAATTTTAAAAGAAATTTCATTTGGTAAAAAATATTCTCATGTCTTAGATATTGCATCTAACCATCATGAATTTTTAAATGGTAGTGGTTATCCTAATCATTTAACAGCTAAGGATTTAAATATATTAAATAGAATTATAACTATAATGGATGTATATGAATCCCTAACTTCTAAGGATAGACCATATAAAAAGCCAATGCCAAAGGAAAAGGCATATAGTATATTAGAAGAAATGGCATCCTTTGGTAAGCTTGATAAAACTTTAGTTTCTTATATGAAGGATTTTATCAATTCTAAATATGAAATAAATTAGGTGATATAGTGGCCAGTAAAAAAAAGAAAAATAAAATAATTGTCAATGAACGTGAAATTGAATTATTAAATAAATATTACGAAGTAGATAATAAAAAAAGAATAACTACAATGCCACTTCATTATGATAAGGCAAGTGATTTAATTAATAATAAAATCATATCAAAGGATAATTATTTATTTGATTATGAGGAATTATCAAATATAAATGAAATGATTAAAAGAATTCCTATTATGTATAAAATAAATATTAATTTTCAAATTGATGATTATGAAGATTATGAACCAGAAAAATTAATGAGTGGCTTTAATGATGCTTTAGAATTAAATCAATATAATTTATTTAGAGAAAAAAGATTTAAATTCTTTAAAGCAGGAATATTACTTGCTATTGGTATATTAGTTTTATTCATTGCAGTATTCGCTAAATTAAATAATTGGTTTTCAAGTCAAGACGAAACAGTTGCCTATGAAGTATTTGACATTATAGGCTGGGTATTTATCTGGGAGATGGTTACAGTAGCTTTTTTAACTCCATCTGAATTATTAGTTAATAGTACGATATTTAAATTAAGAGTTTTAGATGTTAAATTTTTAGATAGTGAAAATAATATAGTAATAGAAGAATCACTTAAAGATTTATCTAAAAAATGGCGAACAGAAAGAAAGATTGAATTCTTTTCTAAATGGGCTTTGCTCATTTCAGGTATTTCGTTTTTGGTAATGGGATCTTTAAATATCGTTGTAAATTTTTCAAATATTCCTTTTTATTTAGAAGGAATAGAAAAAGAAAGTCAAGCTTATATTGTTATAATTGTTATTTTACTTGATTTTTTAGTTTCTATATTAGAAATATTAGGTGGTATAGCTGCATTATTTAGATATAATGGTAGAATTTCATTAACTAAAATATCTATTGTATTTTCTATACTTATATCATTATTATCTATCGTTTTGTTTTATGCATATGTTTCAGATATTTCAAAAGCATTCCAAGCATTTGCCCCACTTTTAATTTCTATATTATATATTTCAGGTTTAATTACTAATCAACATATCTATAAAATTAGAAATAAGGATTATGAATAATTAATCTAATATTGACTTTAATAAAATTAAATTATAAAATACTTATATGCGATGAAGCAAAGGAGTAAAAATAATTTATTATTTTAGAGAGAATACGTTAGGTGAAAGTATTTATAATATTATTTTGAAGGTAGTTGTGGAGCAAATTAAGTGAAACTAAGTAATTTAATTCGTATATCTGCGTTAAAGATAAATTAAGTGCTATACATTATTGTATAGAATTAAGGTGGTACCGCGGTTTATTCGTCCTTTAAATTTATTTTAAAGGACTTTTTTTTATGAGATTAAAATGTGATGACATATTAATAAGAGATGTTACCTTTAATGATGCTGATGATTTTTATGAATATGCTAAATCAGAAGATGTAGGTCCTAACGCCGGTTGGAAGCCGATACCATCTTTAGAAATCGCAAGAAGAATTATCTCATCATATATATTATCAAAAGATGTATTTGCGATTGAATATATTCCTGATAAAAAAATGATTGGTACAATGTCTATTTATAATTATGGTGTAAGAAAATATAATAAGATGCGCCAAATTGGCTTTAGCTTGTCTAAAGATTATTGGAATAGAGGAATAATGACTAAAGCACTTAAAATGGTGATTGATTATTTATTTTTAGAAACTGATTGTGAAATTATTGAAATAGGTCATCATGTAGATAATTTTAGGAGTAAACGGGTCATTGAAAAATGTGGATTTTTATATGACGGTAGATTTTCTAAATATAAGGTTTTATATGATGGAAGATTAATAGATGCAGATTTTTATTCAATGACTAAAGAGGATTATGAAAGGATTAAAAGATATGAAAGAATTAAAAGCGAAATATGATTTTAAAGAAGTAGAAAATGGTAAATATGATTTCTGGTTGAAGGGTGGATTCTTTGAAGCTGGTGATTTATCTAAAGAACCATTTACAATAGTTATTCCACCACCAAATGTTACTGGTAAATTACATTTAGGTCATTCATGGGATACTACATTACAAGATATAATTATAAGAAGAAAAAGAATGCAAGGATATGATGCCTTATGGCTTCCTGGTATGGATCATGCTGGTATTGCAACACAAGCTAAGGTTGATCAAAAATTAAAGGAACAAGGCATATCTAGATATGATTTAGGAAGAGAAGGCTTCTTAAAGGAAGCATGGAAATGGAAAGAAGAATATGCTAAAACTATCCATGCACAGTGGGCAGCTTTAGGCTTATCACTTGATTATACTAAAGAAAGATTTACATTAGATGAGGGCTTAAATAAGGCTGTTAATCATGTATTTATAACTTTATATAATAAAGGATTATTATATCAAGGTGAAAGAATAATTAACTGGGACCCTGAGGCTAAAACTGCTTTATCTAATATTGAAGTTGAACATAAAGATATTAAGGGTGCATTTTATTATTTTAAATATCCATTTGTTGATGGTAATGGTACTGATGGTGTAATAATTGCTACAACAAGACCTGAAACTATGTTTGCTGACCAAGCAATAATGGTTAATCCAAATGATGAAAGATATAAAGATATTATTGGTAAAAAGGTATATATTCCTGGTACTAATATTGAAATTCCTGTTATTGCAGATGAATATGTAGATATTGAATTTGGTACAGGCTGTGTTAAGGTTACACCTGCACATGACCCTAATGACTTTGAAGTTGGTAAAAGACATAATTTAAAGATGCCTTTATGTATGAATGATGATGGTACTATGAATGAAATGGCAGGAATTTATAATGGCCAAGATAGATTTTTGTGTCGTGAAAATCTAATTAAGGATTTAAAAGAAAAGGGTCTTTTCATTAAAACTGAAGAAATCATTCACTCAGTAGGTCATAGTGAAAGAACAGGCGTAGTAGTTGAACCTAGATTATCTAAGCAATGGTTTGTTAAAATGAGACCTCTTGCTGATAGAGTTTTAGCTTATCAAAAAGATAAAGAAAAGAAAGTTAAGTTTGTTCCAGCAAGATATGAAAAAACAATGAACCATTGGATGGAAATCACTGATGATTGG
>CADBQV010000220.1 GCA_902796895.1 uncultured Erysipelotrichaceae bacterium
ATTAATTGGTGCGAGTATTTCAATATAATCATCATTTATTTTTAATAATTTATCATTTCTAACCTCATATTTATTATTATAATTATTTAATAGTTCATTAAATCTAATATCTGAATAAGGATAAATTATCGATGAGACATCAAAATAATTTATTATTTTTTCAAAATCTCCATAGTGATCCATATCACTATGAGTAATTATTAAATAATCTATTCTATCTATTCCTTCATTCTTTAAAAAATTATAAGAATTAAATAAATCTATAACTACTATCTTTTCTGAATTTTTAAATTTAATTAATGATGAATCACCTTGACCACAATCTATAAATGTTACTTCTGCGATTGGATTAATAAATTTAAATAAAACAATTGTTATTAAAAATAATGAATATAATATTAAGCTTATAATATATTTATTTTTAAGTATTCTAATAATTAAGAAAATAAATAATATATAATATGCTAATATCAAATATATATTAAAGCTTTTTATATGAATTAAATAAGTATAATTTGACATTTCACCTACATATATATTTAAAAATTCATATATATATTTTAATATATAATCTAATATTGGAATTATAAAAATCAAATAGCTTAATGGTATTAATAAATAACCTACAACAAGTGATAAAATAGGAGATAATAATAACGATAATATAGATATATTATTCGTTATATTAATAACAAATGGGAGTGTTGAAAAATATATTAATATATATGTTAAATAGATATTTAATAATTTATATTTTGTTTTTATTATTTCATCTTTAAATATAATTATAAAGCTTATAATATAACTTAATATAAATCCTGTATTATAAATTATAAATGGATTATATATAAGCATTAATATCATAGATATTGATAATATATCTAATTTAGAATATCTAACACTGCCTTTTTTATTTAAATAATTTAATATTAAAAATAAAAGTGCTCTATAGCTTGTTATAGATGATGAAAAAAGGATAACAAAAACAGATACTAAAAATATAGGTATTAAATCTCTATAATAATGAAATAATTTAAGTAAAATAAAAGATATTATTTTAAATAAAATAATTATATGCAAACCCGATATAGCTAATATATGAGATAATCCAAGATATGAATAAGAATCTTTTATATCTTGATTTAATGTATTATTTCCAAATACTAAGGTATTTATATAATTATATGTATTTAAGCTTAATATTGATTTCAAATAATTATTATATTTATATTTAATTATATTAATTGAAAAAGTTTTACCTACTTTTTCTTTTTTTAATAATTTAGCACTATAAGATATTCCTTTAGAATATAAATAATAATTATTATCAAAATCTGTATCATATGACATTTTATCATCATAATATGATAATTCTACATTTAATTTATCTCCTACTTCTAACTTATGATTATTATCATATATTCTTATTTTAATTAAATTAGATTTCAAAATAAATGTATTATCATTTATTACATCATAAACATATCCTTCTAAATTATCTTTTTTAAAATTATCTTTAATTAATATTTTAGATACATATATTAATGAAATAATAATACCAAATATAGATACTATAATTATTAATTTAGTTTTTTTAATTAAAAAAATTAAGTATATAAATAATAAAATTAAAAAGATATAATGCTTAAATGATAATATTAATAAAAGAATAAAGATTAATATAAAATGAATTTCATTCAATAAAGGCTTCTGCTTTAATGTGGCTAATAACTTCATCAGATACTCCTATTATTGATTTTAGAATTTCAAATGATTCTATTTTTCCATATTGATTCATATATTCCCTTATTTTTTCTACTCTTTTTTCACCTATTCCATATAATGTTTTAAGTTCTCTATCAGATGCTAGATTAATGTCAATTCTATCATCCGTGTTATATTCAATTACTATTTCTTTAACGTATGTGGATTCAACTACAATTGTCGTATTTTCCGTTATTTTTTCATATCTATTTTCAAATGGTTTAGAATAGATTGTATAATAAATATTAATCATTTTATCTAAATCAGCATATGTAATGCCTCTAAAGACTTCTAAATCAAATTCATTAGTAACTTCATCATAGCTTATTGCTCCTTTAGGCAGGTAATTAATTTCACCTGTTATTTTTAGATTAATGAATTTTGATTCTTCTTTAGTTATCTCTACTACCTTATTATTCTCTTTTGATTCATTATTAGAAATAATAACAGGTAATACAATTAAAAAAATAGTTATTGTGATAACTGTAACAATAACTATTATTTCTTTTTTCCTCAAAAAATATCACCTCATATAATAATAGTCAAATATGAGGTGATTTTTTTAAAAATTTATTAAAATTTATATGAAAATTGTAAAATATTATCTATTGAATAGATATTTATGCCTTCATCATTAAATATTGCATAATCTCTTTTAGAATTTTCTTTAGGGATACTTATACTTCCTGGATTTAAATATAAAATGTTATTTTTTAATTCTAATACTGGAATATGAGTATGACCAGACATTATTATATCACAATTACCTTTATATAAATCTAAGTGATGTCCATGTTCAAGATGACATTTTTTATTGTTAATTGTAATATCAAGAGATGGAATAATTTCAAATTTTAAAACCATTTCATCTACTTCTGCATCACAATTACCTTTAATGCATATAATATCATCTTTTATTTCATTTAATAATGAAATACACTCTTTTGGTCTATAATTTAAAGGTAAGTCATTTCTAGGACCATGATATAATACATCGCCTAAGCATATTATTTTATCGAAATTATTTTTTTTATGTAATTCATAGATGAATTTAACGCTTGATGCATCACCATGAATATCAGATACTATTAAATAATTCATATTATATTATATTATTATACTTGTTATTTTATCTAAATGTTTAGATATATCAAGTAACTCCTGTTCACTAAATTTATCATATAAAGGCAAAATATAATCAAATAAATCCTGTAACACATTATTTGTGACATCTATTGCCTTTTTAGTTAAGCTAACATATGTAATTCTTTTATCCTTCTCACTTTTTTCTTTAATAATATAGCCGTCTATAATTAATCTATCAATTAAAGGAGAAATTGAGTTAGTTTTTTTATGTAATCTTTTGCATATATCTGTTATTTTAACCATATTTCCATTATTATAAATATCTATTAATATTGTTGCCTGAATGGATGATAATTTATATGATTTTGAAATATCATCCTTTATAGATTCATAATAAGTAGAAATGTCTCTTATTTGAAGTAACATTTTATATTTTGTTTTATAATCCATAATACACCATATAATTTTAAAAAAGCGATAGTTAAAATTAATTAACTATCGCAATTTTTTATTTTTTACTTATTAGGAAATTCTTTATTAGCTAATTCAACGTAATGGTTGTAACGCTTTTGAGCATCCTTTAAGTTCCAGTCAAGTAAGTCTTGAGCTTTTTCAGGATTTACTTTAACTAATTGAGCATAACGACCTTCGTTCATTAAGAAGTCATTATATTTAGACCAATCTGGTTCTTTAGAATCCATAGTGAATGGG
>CADBQV010000221.1 GCA_902796895.1 uncultured Erysipelotrichaceae bacterium
CAAAAAAAAGCAAATTTTTTATCTATGTGGATCTGGTAAAAAATACAAACATTGTTGTGGTAAATAAACTCGCAAACCCGCATAAAATAAGGGAAAACGCGAGTTTTTCTTTGCTCTAAAAATAAATATTTATATAAAAATGCGTTTTGATACGTTTTTTTGTAAATTCGAAACTTATTTAATCGCAATATAGTAATATTGCGATATAATTAAATTGTTAAATTATGTGTTATATTAAAAGAGAGGTGATGGAAGTGGTAGGAAAATTAGTTAATAAGAAAGTTGAAATCGAATCCAAATCAATTGGTACAGGCACATTTCAGGCTTCAACTTATAAAGGTATAGTTACATCAATATTGCGACTTGGACATTGTGTATTTATTGAATTAGATTCTGGTTTATTTATTAATACATTATATGTTGCAAATATTAAAATAGTTGACTAAATATCTAATACTAATAATTATATTAAAAATGAGGTGTATTATGGCTAATATAAATTCAAATGATTATTATTACTATTTACATAAAACTTTAATTAGTAGTCCTGAAACTATAGAAAGTTTATTTAATGAAGGATTAAAATCAAGATATCATTATAGTATAAATTCTACCTTAGCTAGAGTAAATGAAGAAGATTTGAAAAATAATGGCTTAGAAAATGAAATAATGGGATACTTAGGGCAAGGTAATCAATATAATGCAGTTGTAATAGTAAAAATACCTAAAAGATATTTTAGAGATGTAATACATCGAGATGGAAAAATGGATCCAGCTGTTCCATTGTTTAGAGAATATTCAGAAGAGGGCTGGGATTGGAACTCCTTATTTACACCAAAATTAATTCAAGGTGTATATTGTAGAGATATTAATAAATCTTTTACAAATCCTAATTTTAGTCCTGTATTTGATCCTAGTGGATGCCAATATTCTGATGAACAATTAGATCTCTTTTGGTCATTTAATTCTTCAGATTGGGTTAATTTTGCAAATGCTAGAAGAAATAGTTCATTTGAGCAATTATATACTCGTGATAAAACTAGCAAAACATGGGATTCATTAATTAGTCATTATTCACAATTATATGGTGTTGTACCTAGTCAAATGATTAGATATGAAATGCCTGATGGTGATAAACAACTATTTAGTGGAATAACACTATAATTAATCGGAATATTAAGATATTGGGAACTGAGAAATCAGTTTCCTTTTTAGTAATACTACGATTATTTATAAAAATAAAAAATAATAAAGTAAATTTTATAACAAAAGTTTATGGTATAATTATTATAGTTAAAAACTGTGAAACATATATATTTTTTAAGGAAAAGAGTGTGATATGAATGGCTAGAAATCAGGATATTTTTTCAAATTATGAAATTGCTAACTATTTGCACGATTTTTATATAATTATGAAGCGATATCGACAAAGTGATTGCTCCTTCTATAATATATTAGAAGATTATTATCATCAAAAGAATTATCATATGTCTATTGAAGAATATTTCGATAACATGAAAGTAATAGTGAATACTTTTAATAGTATTGAATTAATGTCAATTACAAGGGATTTGCAATATATTGATGTTGAAAAAGATAGCGATACTGAAAAACAGGCTAGTTTCATTCCTGATGAATTAACAATAAAAAAAGATAGTGAAGGTAATCCTGTTATAAAGAATGGTAATATTCAAAAACACAATAAAGTTACCTTAATAAACTATATTAGAAATGCTTTGCATCATTCTGGAAGTAATCAACTTTTTTCACTAAATAAAGATGGAACAATTAACATTTGCTTACAAAGTAAACAAGTAAATGTAAATTTTGATTATAATTTTTTGCATGATATTTATTCATTTATAACTTATTATGCAAAAGGTTTTATGGAATTAAAAATTAATCATGATATTGATTATTCAAACTTATTAAAAGATAAAGATTCATGTATTAATGAATTAAATAAAATTATAATCAAAAGTATTAGAAATAAGAATAAAACAAATATGTTTTTTGGTAGTTTAGAAGGAAACGTTCAAAATGAGGAATCATTTGATGGTTATTCCCAATATTTTGATCCTGTTGACGATGAAATGATTGAATATAGTTTTCAATTAAGCAATGAACAAATGAAAAATATTGCTAATAAAATTTTTCAAATTAATGATATAGAATACATTAAATTGTTTATTAATGATTTGATTTTTGATTCTATAGATTTTCCTATAACTAAGATAAGGAGATTAGAACGAAAATTTTTCATTGAAGAAGAGATATTAAATAATCCAAATAAAAAGTATTCTGAAATTATAGATGATTTTTTTGAGGATTTAGTTAGTTTGGATAAAGCAAATGATGCTGATTCAAATTTCTTTTTAAAAAATCATTTGCGTAATTATGGTAATAAAAATATTATAATTTATAGTGATTTTTTAAAATATTTAATAGACATAGATATGGCTGATACTATGGATAAATTATCTTTTATTCGTTATGTTATAATAACTGGAACTGAAAATGATTTAAGTGGTGTAATTTCAAGTGAAGATTTAAATAGAATAAGAAATTCATTAACACATTTTAGATATAGTTGTAACGATTTAGATGATACTATTAGCATGTTTGATTCAAATGAAGATGCGACAAAATTAGGAGACAATCCATGCCATTGGGAATATGCTATATCAATTAATGATTTATATAATATTGCGAATAATATGGTTTCAAGATTTGAACAAA
Organism: uncultured Erysipelotrichaceae bacterium; assembly: GCA_902796895.1. Lineage (GTDB taxonomy): Bacteria > Bacillota_I > Bacilli_A > Acholeplasmatales > Anaeroplasmataceae > Anaeroplasma. The sequence goes on from CADBQV010000221.1 coordinate 2,740, forward strand.
ATGAAAACGTAAAAATCATATAATGGATATTATTAAAAAACATAAACAATGTTGTGGTAAATAAAAGAGTTTAATTAAACTCTTTTTTTATTGTATATATAAGAGTATAATTATCTTACATATATAAAAGAGGTAAAAAATATGAATAGATTTAAAGCAACTAAGAGAGCAAGTTTATTAG
>CADBQV010000222.1 GCA_902796895.1 uncultured Erysipelotrichaceae bacterium
ATTATTAAGATGGTGACCTGTATGGGGTTCGAACCCATGAATGTTGCCTTGAGAGGGCAATGTGTTAACCATTTCACCAACAGGCCATATGTATATGCTTATGCAAGCATATACTATATTATCATATAATTATTATTTTTTAAACTAAAATTTTTCAATTATTGAATTAATTCTTTCAACAACTTTATCTTTTCCTAATATCTTTTGTACATAATAAATATTAGGAGTATTTTTTCTTCCGGCTAAGCATAATCTTATAAATCCAGCTGCATCACCAACTTGACCGTTAAAATCCATAGGATTAGATTTATATGCTTTTCTATCAGAAGTAAAATTATATTTAGATGCTAAATCCTTTAAATTATTAAACCAAGTTTCTTCATCTACATCTAAATTATATGTATCAATATATTCTTTAAGTAATGCTTTTACAATAGATTTATCTACTTCTCTTAATTCACCTTTAGATTTCATTATAGTCCAATCTAAAGTGTTTTTGTCAATTGATTCATATACATCATCATAGAAAAATGAAATGATAGGATAAATATCTGAATATTTAGCATAATCCTTTCTTGGATTATCTTTTTCTCTTTCAATATTTAAAATATCAATAAAGAATTGCTTATTAGACATAATTTTATTATAAAAATTATTATCATATTCTTTAGCCCAGGTAATAACTTCTGAAGCTAAATCACTAGCTTTTCTATATGCCATTCTTTCTTTAGAAATAGATTCTACTTTATCCAAGTCAAATAAGGCACCATCAAGTGACATCTTATCAAATGATAATTTAAAATCATATGGACTTTTATCTAAATTTTCATTTCTCCATGCTTCATAGTTTGAATTAGCAATTGTTAATAAATATTCGATAAATCCATATTTTGGATAACCTTTTTCTAAGAAATATGAACATGCTGCTTCTTCGTCTTTTCTCTTTGATAATTTTCTTCTTGTTCCATTATCAACCTTCATAATAACTGGGAAGTGAGCATATTTAGGTCTTTCAAATCCAAGTGTATCAAATAATTCAAGATGAATAGGCAAGCTTGGAAGCCATTCTTCACCTCTTGTTATTACAGTAGTATGCATGAAATGATCATCGCATAGATGGGCAAAATGATATGTAGGTAAGCCATCAGATTTTAAAATAACGATGTCTTGATCATTTTGAGTTAATTCTAAATCTCCTCTAATTTCATCATGGAAAGATATTTTATTATTATGATCTCCCATAGATTTAAATCTAATAATATAAGGTTTACCTTCTTTAATTAATTTAATTTGTTCATCAACACTTAAATTTCTATAGATGGCATATTTACCATAATATCCAGGTATTTCTTTTAATGCTTCTTGTTTTTTTCTTAATTCAGCTAATTCTTCTTGGCTTGCAAAGCATGGATATGCTCTTCCAATTTGAATTAAATGCTTAATTACAGTATTATAAATTTCACTTCTATTAGATTGCTTATAAGGACCATATGCACCAATTTCTTTTGTATCAGAAATATAACCTTCATCAGGAATAACATCAAATACAGCAAGCTGCTTAACTAAAGATTCACCAGAGCCTTCAATTTCACGCTTTGTATCAGTATCTTCAAGTCTAATATAAAATACTCCACCTGATTGTTTCGCATAGCGTGCAGATACTAAAGATGTAAATAAGCTTCCTGTATGTAAGAAGCCTGTAGGTGATGGTGCAAATCTTGTAACCATCGCATCCTTATTTAAATTTCTATTAGGATATTTCTTTTCTAAATCTTCAATTGTAAGATTTATATTTGGAAATATTAAGTTAGCTAAATCATTTAAATTTGCCATATTAATTACCTCAATTCATTCTTTAATATTATATTAAAAATAATATTACAATGCAAGAAAAAACGCATTTTAGCATCTTTTACTGCTCATATAAATAATATATGATATAATTATACTAAAAGAGGGGATATAATGCAAAATAATAAATATAATACAAGTGAACATATTAAAATGAATCATGCCGAGTATAGTTTCAATATATCATCATTCAAATCATTTTATAGAATTTATATATGGCTACCATATCTTATACTTACAATTGCTTTCTTTATTATGATTGTTTATGCCGCAATATCAGATGTTGAAACAGGACATAAAGTTGGCCTAATTATCACTTATGTCATTTCATATTTTTTATCTGTATTACTTTTATTTATTTCTCAAGTAATTATTAGATTATTAGTTTTTCACATAGAAAGAATAAATTATAATTCTTTAGCAATTTTAGAAAAGTTAACTGAAATATGTGATCAAAAAAAAGAAAATATAAATAAAGAAGATAAAACAAATACAGATATCTCATTAGAAGCTGATTATATTCTTTCAAAAAACGGTTTAGAAAATATGATAAACGATAAAATAATTGATGATAAAAGATTCAATTTATACATCAATATTCTTAAAACTTTAAACAATTATAATAATTGTAATGATTTAATTGAGGAATATAAAAATAAATATTCAAACATAAAAAAAGATAATTCAGTATTATCATTAGATGATGGATTAAAACAAAAATTAGATTTATTATTAAAAGAAAAAAGAATTAATGATAACCAATACAATGAATATATGTCATTAATCGAAAAAATAAACGAATATAAAGATGAACAACAAATAATTTTATATAAAAAAATAATTGATGTATTAAATACATATTAAAAAAGGGCTATCTTGAAAGATAGCCCAAATTTTTATTTATTACTTAAAATTTCTTTTTAAAAGACCTTCTAAAGCTTTTCCATGACGAGCCTCATCACGAGCCATTTCATGAACTGTATCATGGATTGCATCTAGATTATATTTTTTAGCAAGCTTAGCTAAATCAGTTTTACCAGCTGTTGCGCCATATTCGCAATCAACTCTCCATGCTAAATTATCTTTTGTAGATGAAGTCATCTTTGGTTCTAATTCACTACCAAGTAATTCAGCAAATTTAGCTGCATGCTCTGCTTCTTCAAATGCTGCCTTTTCCCAATATAGACCAATTTCAGGATAACCTTCTCTATGAGCTACTCTTGCCATGCATAAATACATACCAACTTCACTACATTCACCATTGAAATTAGATACTAATTGATCAAAAATAGATTTTTTTACATCCTCAGGAATATCTGGATTGTTCTTAACAGTCTTAGCATAAACACCAAATTCATGTTCTGCTGCTAAAGGCATTTCACCTTCTACTTCTTTAAATGCTTTTGCTGGAGCCTTACATACAGGACATTTGAAATCTTCTGGTAAAGAATCTCCTTCATAAACATATCCACATACCTTACATACATATTTTTTCATTTTCATTTCCCTCCTAAATTATAAATATTATATGTTAATTCTTATTTGCACATTCTGGACATAGACCATAAAATACCATATCAAAATCTAGAACATCCATATTATATATTTTATTAATATGGCTTGAATCTAGCTTAACATCTTTAGGTAATACATCAATTATTTTTTTGCATTTTTTACATTCGAAATGATAATGCTTATCTTTAACTGATTCATAAACCTCTAAATCACCAATTTTTACTTTTTTTATTTGATTTTCATCAAGTAAAATTGTTAAATTTCTATAAATTGTTGCAAGAGACACATCTAATTCTTTTTCATTTATATAATTTATTAATTCATCAGTTGTAGTATGTCCTAAAAAAGATATTGCATCATAAACAATTTGTCTTTGATTGGTATTTCTTCTAATCATAATCGACCTCGATATTAAGAATTATTCTTAATTAAATAATATCATATAATTAAAACACTTGTCAACTATTATAATTATTCTAATAATTCTAATATATCCTTTTTAGTTAATTTAACTGGTTTTAATTCATCTGATACAACAATTGCTTCTGCAAGTTCTTTCTTTAAAGATTGTAAATGAATTACTTTTTCTTCTATTGTATCCTTACAAATTAATTTTATTACAGTAACATTCTTTGTTTGTCCAATTCTATATGTTCTATCTGTAGCCTGAACCTCAGCTGAATTATTCCACCATGGATCTAGGTGAATTACCATATCGGCACCAATTAAATTTAAACCAGTACCTCCGGCCTTTAAAGATATAATAAATACTTTAATTTCTTCGTTTTGATTAAATTCATCAACCATTTCAATTCTAGATTTAGCTTTTGTTTGACCATCTAAAATAAAATGTCTAATATTCATTTTTTCAAGTTCTCTTGAAATGATAGGGAAGCTTTGTGAAAATTGAGAGAAAAGTAAAATTCTATGTCCTGCTTCAATTGATGATTTAATTAAATCAACAGCCATGTTTATCTTAGTATTACTAAAAGGCTCTTGATATATTAATTCTGGCGTGATACATACTTGACGTAATCTTGTAAGCAATGCTAATACATTTTGACCTGAATTTTCTAAATCTTCTTTTAATTTTTGAACAAATCCATCATATACTTCTTTTTGTTCATGCTCCATCTTGCAGTAATAATAATCTTCAATCTTATCAGGTAAGTCCTTTAATACATCCTTTTTAGTTCTTCTTAAAATAAATGGTGCAACTCTTTTCTTTAAATTATTTAATGCAATAATATCATCATGTAATATCAATGATTCATATCTATTTTTAAATCTAGAATAGCTAGATAAATATCCTGGCATTAAAAAATCAAATATAGACCATAAATCAGCTAAG